>JAPLOC010000498.1:0-10383 GCA_026692825.1 Planctomycetota bacterium
CTCAACCGGCCGCTTGCCGGCGAATTTTGGGGGTTACTCCGCCCAGCGTTGTCGGCGTTCCGTCGTGTAACGTGTAGCCGATCGGCTTGAGATTGACTTCCAGAAAAGACGTGACTGCGTCGACGTGGATTGTAAAGAGATCACCCCCCAGAGGTTGACTCACGCCAGCATCCGGGGAAGAATCGGATGCTGGCGAGCAATTTGGTGTCGCCAGCCGCCACGTTTTGACCAAAACCCGATTCGGCGATATCCGTGAAGCTGAACACGTTGTTCGTTTCCCTTTTAGACACCGATCACGTTGATCAGGAAATCGTAATTCGCGATGGTCCCTCCGTCACCATCCTTCAACACAAATCGGGCGGCCCGACTGGAATTGGTACTGACCGCGCCGATGACCTGGAACTGAATGCTGCGCAATAACGCCTGAACGGCGACGATTGTGGCGTTCGTATTGGATGAAACAACCAACGGCGCCGTTCCGCCCCCGCCGGTGAACGTTCCAATCGAGATGCCACCATAGGTCACGCTCCCCCCGGAAACAGCAATCTGTCCGAGATTGGTCCCCACACTGAGATTGGTTTCCGCGACCCGCGAACATCCGAGTTCCTCAGGCGCCGTCGCTGCACGGATGCTCTCAGCCCCGCTTCTGAAACGCTCCAGCCAACCCACTGGTTGGAGCGTTTCTATCTTTAACCGCACAAATCGTCACATCAACTTGCGCAGTCCACGCGTTGCCCGCTCGGCATTCACCCCCGCCAGGGCGCGCGGTTCCAGTTGCAAAAACTTCACAAGCTGGCTGGATGTGCAACCGAGTGTCTCGGCAGCAACACGGAGATCGAAACCGGCACCCCAGGTCGTGTCCAGCGCTTCCGCCAACAACGCCGGGAAGTCGTCATGGGTGGGATTGACTTGAATTCGGCCCCCCCGGCAGCGCGTCTGCCACAACGGGCTGCCGACTTGGCCGGTAACGGGAGAATTGACCCCAGCACGCAAAGTGATCGCCAGATTCACCCGCAATCGAAACAACGCGACCGCGCGATTCTCGTGCTGACTCCGGCGTTCGTTGGCTTCCGCGGTGATCCCGCTGGGGACGTGCGTCACGACCACGGCGGTTTCGACCTTGTTCCGGTTCTGACCGCCGGGACCGGAACGCCGGGTAAACCGGAGTTGGCAGTCAGCCATCAGCGCTTCAATCGGCAGTGTCGCGGGATGCATGGTGGAGGTCGGTCACACTTCGGGCAGATGTTCAATTCTATGCGATGCCAGTGAAGCCGCGCCGGAATTTGTGTAGATTCACCTGTTCGCCCACAACCCCGAGTCGCAATTCCGCCGGAGCCACTGATGGATCTCTTGAGTACCCTGTCTGGATCGTTGATGGAAGGCTTTTTCCCCGCTGGCTGGGATCTGGCGAAAATCGACGCCTGTGTCGATCCCGACCCGACGTCCATCACGCGTCGGCAAAAGTGGTGGAACAAGGGATTCGCCCCCATTCCGTGCGCCACGGTAACGGACTTCGACATGATGCTGGGGCACGAGATCGCGTTGCGGATCAAGCAGGCTCGCGACGCCGGCGAGAAGCTCTCCCTCATCCTACCGGTTGGCCCGATGGGAATGTATCGCTGGGCGGTCTATTTTCTCAGCGAATGGGGCGTTCCGTGCGATCACTGCACCGGCTTCAATATGGACGAGTGGAGTGACGCGCAGGGGGAAACGCTTCCCTCGTCGAATACAGGGTCGTTCCAGTACGCGATGCAGCAGGCGTTCTATGGCCCATTGGGCAAGCTGACCATTCCGACCAAACAGCGCTTCTTCGCGACCAAAAAACTGCTCCCAACCTATGCCGACAGGATCGGGGAGTTGCGTGCCGCCGGGGCAAAGCTGATCGTCATCTTCGGCATCGGTCGGGTGTGCCACATCGCGTTTTGGGAACCGCATTTCGCCGCCGAATACGCCTCGGAAAAGGAGTGGAAGTCGCAGACTCACCGACTCGGGGCGAAACTGCACCCGCTGACCATTGAGCAGAATGCGATCACCAGCTTCAAGAGCCGAACGACGCTGGTGCCGGCGTTCGCCAACACGATTGGCCCAGGGCTGTTTCTCACGGCCGACCGAATCATCGGAGGGGCCGACGGGACGTTGGCCCGGGGCATGATGTGGCAGGGGTTGAGTCTGTGGATGACGCTGCGACACGGTCCCTCAACCTGGATTCCGTCGACGTACATGCCAACGCTTCCGGGGCGGTCCTGCACCAATCTACAGGCCAGGTGCCCTTTGCTTCAGCGGCGGTTTCAGGCCGAATTGCGCGTAGACGCGTTGCTGTTCCACTTCGAAGTCGATCGCGCACAGGGTTTTGAACGACCGGGGAACGGGTTTGCCCGCGGGCTTTTTCGCGGCTGGCGGTTTGGTCGCCAGCTTTCGCTGCTGCGCGTTCAAACGCGATTCCCATTGATCGATTTCCCCCTTCTGCCGCGAGAGATCGCCTGTCGCTTTTTCATACCGCTGCACGATCTGGGCGCGGGTCCGTTGCATTTCACTCCCCTGCCGAGACGTATCGGAAAGCCGCGCCAGCGACATGTTGTACTCGATCTGATTCACGTAACTGCGCGTCTGCAATTGTGTCAACGCCGACGATTTCTGCGCGTCGTTCTGGAAATAGCCCATGCCCTGCTGTTGCTGCTGCTGCTGATACTGATCGCGTCCCGGGAGAACTGGCCACTGAGAGATGATGGCGGCCTCCTGTTCCAGGGTGAGAATCGACTGCATCAATGACTTCGACCGTTGTTCGAGATAGCGATAGTCCTTCTCCAATCGCCCCAGTTGCTTGTCCACATCGGTTAGGTTCTTCTCCAACCACTTCTTCCATTCGTCGGCGGACCGTTCTTTCTCCTTCCGCTCCTCCTCGGCGTTTTCGAACTGCTCGGTGACCCGCCGCGAACGCTTTCGCTTCGCCTCCTCGTCCTTCCGCGCCTTTCCCCCTTGAGCGGTGTCGACCTTCCAGTCGAGAGCCAGCACTCGTTCACGCACGTTTTCCCGACCCGCTTCGAACGACTCATACAGTTCGTCGTTCAACAGTTCCCTCAATCGACCCGACTGTTCTTCGATCAGGTTTCGCGACTTCTTTTGCGAGGCCTCGACTGTCTGTTCCAGCCCTTCGACCATCTCGCCCATCCACTGAGCGGCGTCACGCTGGGCGTCGGTCGCCTCGTCTTCCTGCGACATCCCCGCCACCAGTTGACCGTACTCAATCAGCCGATTCAGGCCCGCTTCGTATTGCTTGTCGGCAAACAACGCCCAGATCAACGCCTGCCACGCCGACCAGTCGGTTTCCTCCGATCGGCGAATGTACGACTCAAACTGAGCCGCCGCGGGCTTCAACTGTCCTTGCCGCAGCTCGACAACACCCAGCAGATAATCGAGCCGGGGGTCGTCACGCAGTTCCTGCTTGAGCGGAGCGAGCAGCTTCTGCACGGCCGCCAGTTGTTTCGGTCCGGGAGTGTACCCTGCCGCGAACAGTTCCTTGAGCGCCCGCTCGGTCCGCTGCGAGGCCGCCGCCGGACCATGGTGCGCCGGTGGAACCAGCACTGGGTCGTCGGCCCAGGCAACGCCCGCAGTCAGCGCCATCAGAGCGACGGCAACACGACAAACGGCACCGGGCGTGGTTCGCGCGCAGCGCATCAAACCCGGTGGGAGTTTGGGCAAATCAGCGATGGGATCAGGCATCGGCACTCCTCGCCGTTCAACGAAGGGGAACGAACGCGCCGAAATTCGATTTGGCGAGTTCCACCAGCAACTGAGCGTACTGTCCTGTCGCGTCAATTCCCAACGTGTAGATGGCGGTCCGTCGGGGGGCGTTCATTTGAGTGATCTTGCGGGCAATTTCGACAGGCGAAAGAACCTGACCAGCGGTTGGCTCACCGTCGGACAGGAAATAGACCGCTTCCAGATTGTCGTCAACCAGAAGCGCCGTTTCCAGCGCGTCGTAAATCGCGGTCCGGTCGTCGGCATACAAGGCGTGGGCGTAACGGAGCGCCAACGACTTGTTCTCTGGCGTCGCCGGTACCAGCCGGGGCTGAAAGTTTTCGACCACGTGATTATACCCCAGGACGTTGAACCAGGCATCCGCAGGAAGCGCCTGGAGCGCCCGTTCGAGTTCCGCGACCGCCTCATCCAGCCGAGTCACTTCGTTGACAGAAGACGCCATGCTCTTCGATCGATCGATCACAAACACCAGCCGTTGGGCGTAAACCGGCGCTCCGAAGAACACGGGTAACACATCGGTCCAGGGGAGCGGATCTTTCAGTCGGGCGGTGACAGCGGCTTTGTCGATCTGGGCGAAGTCGAACTCCGACCGGCGATTCTTCCACCACCGTTTCCACTCTTCCGGACGCCCTCCCGCGTCGCCACCGGTCAACTGGGTGAGCAGACGTCCCGCTTCGAATCGCAACTGGCCACGGTTTCTTTCGACTTCTTCAATCAGAAAATCGACGGCGGCTTCATCTTGAAACCGTCCCACAAGAGTGACCACCGCGTGCCGATACGCGTATTTGGCCCGATACTCAGGACGATCCCGGAGCGCGACAATCGGCCCCAGGGCGTCGTGGACTGCGCGCGAGGAAAGAACATCGGCCGCCGTGAACGCGACCAGCAGGTTTGACGATCTGATCAGCTCCACCTGCTGTCTGGTAAGGTCCGACTGGTCGAGACTGCAGTACAGCGCCGTGGCTCGACGCAGACTTTCGCCGGTACGATTTCTGTCGACTTCCCGCTGAATCGCCGTCAGTAGCGCATCGGGAAGTTTGGGATCTTCCCGATGAAACTTCTCCGCCTCGTCCAGCGCACGCCGCTTGAGATCCTCTCGCGTCCCTTGAAAGGTTTTTGTGAACCGATCGGGTTGGAACGGCCGAATCCGGGATGAACGAGTGCCGGGAGAATCTAACGGGGGATTCTGCGCGGCAGCCAAACCGACAGTGCAAACCACGACGGCCAACAGGCCGGCGAACAGTCGCCGGCAGAGGCGCGCCACGGGACGTGTGTTCATAGTGTGGGGTGTTGTTGATGCCGGTAGGTCACATGGAATACGCCTCTTATTGGGAACATGCCGTGGAGGGGTGAAATGGATACGGTTTTTTTCTGAAAAGGAGGGGCTTGGGGATGGGGGCAACGAGGGACCGGACAGGGAGCTAACGCTCCCCGCTCGCCTGTAAAAACAACAGCCCGCGTCGCAATGCGACGCGGGCTGAAAGTGTCGGGATTTCACTGAGGGGCGACTTGTCGACCCCGAGCGATGTCGTTCGCAGAGACTATTCCGGAACCGCTGGAGCGTCAGGTTTGTCGTCTGTCGCCGCCGGTTCTGGTTCGGTCGGCTTTTTCTCCTCAGCCGGACCGTCCTTCGCCTCACCCTTTTCAGGGGCGGGCTCAGCGGGAGGAGTTGTCTTTTCGGCCGGTTCGCCGTCCGGTTTTGGAGTGGACGCCTCTTCGGGAGCGGCGGGTTGCTCGTCGGTGGCAGGCTTCGCATCCCCTTCGGGTTCCACCGCTTCGTCCGCTGTCACTTCCTCACGCAGTTCGTCCGCCACCGGCTTGCCACGTCCCGGCCCAAACGGACCGTGGGGCATACCGCCAGGAAGTCCACCCGCACCGAACGGAGCGCCGCCTCCTCCTGGAGGACCGTTGTCGGCCTTCTTGTCTCGAATAAGCTGCTCGCGTGACAAACGCAACTTGGTAACGTTGTCCGCCGCGATCACGTAGTACCATTCCTTGAACCGACGGTTGAGTTCCTCGGCCTTTTCGCGACCAGCCTTCGCTTTCGCCTCCCAGTCGCTCAAGTCTCCTTCGTACCGCGCGACAAGTGCGTTGTATTCCCGCTCCAACTCCTGCTTGGTTTTCGCGGCGGGCCTTTTCGGCTCGGCAGCCGGAGCCGCCTTGTCCCCCGGGTCGCCCTCCTCTTGGGGAGCGTCCGACGCGGCGGGTGCGCCGTCAGCCGGCTTGGGCTCGTCGGTCCCTTCGGCGGGCTTCGCGTCTTCTTTCTTCTCCGGAGTCGCAGCATCCGCCGTCGGCTCTGCTGGCGGTTTCGACTTTGTCTCCTCCTCCGGCTGAACCACTTCTTGCGCAGCAGGGGTATCCTGGCCGCACGGATCAAACGGCTTTGGCTCCACCGTCGCGATCAGTGACGATTCCCGCTGGGGAATGGCAGCCGCCTCTTCTTTTTCGTCGAGGGCGGCCGGTCGTTCAGGTTTCTCGGGCTTCGGTCCCAACAGGCTTTCATCGAACGCGACCGACACCAGCAAATAGCGGCTACTTTTGGGAGCCTCTTTGTCGGCGTCTTCCCCTTCCTTTTTCTCGTCCTCTTTTTTATCCGCGGCGTCCGAGGTTCCCGATTCGATTTCTGACTCGCTGCCAGTGAAAACGTCACCAAACCGCAGCGTGTAGGCCAAGCCCTTATTCGTTGTCAGCCGCAACTCCCCAAGCTTGGAGTACAGGCGGGCGGGATCGTCTTCGTTCTTCCCCGGGCCGGGGATGAAGCCCTTCGACGCCATGTCGGCGACCAGCAGTTCCAGTTGAACCTGCTGCTTCACCACCTTGCGGTCAATGGTCAGATCAACGTTGAGTCCGGGAGGTTTCGGCCGGATTCCGGTCAGCTTCAGGTCGACCAGCGTGCTGACCATGTCATTGGTCTTGGTGGTATCGACTTCTTTTTCCGGATCATCCAAGCCATCCAGTTTCCAGGGATCGCTCGATTTGTCACGCGCCAGACGGACAATTTCACCCGCTTCGATCCGACCCATTCCATTATTTGCCTCGCTGATCGAATAGTTGTCGATCTCCATGGTCGCCAGTTCGTCGCGCGACACTTTCAGGAGATTCGTCTCAACCCAGTCCGAGAATTTTGTCGACAGGTCAGGGTTGATCTTGGCAACGTAGACCGACTTTTCGTCGGCCCGGCGCAGGTATCTGTGACCGGGACGTTCGCGGACTGGCTTGCCGATAATCAAATCGAGCAGGACATCGCTCCCTTTGGCGAGGGTGACCCGCTGGCCGCGTCCTTTCAACTTGGTGACATCCGACTCGACCGGGTCGAGAACACCGAACTCTTCGTGCCGGGCCTCTCCGCCGGGCATGTACTCTTCACGAATCACCCCCATCAGCGAAGTGCTGGTCTTGGCGAGTCGGTCGGCGGCGTCGGCCGGGTAGTTCTGACGCGATGGAATCCGCCACAACCCGTCCTTCTGCTCAACCGCGAACGTTTGCGATTTGGCCTGCTTCTCGTCGTACGACACGACGCGAATCGAGGTCGGCGCGTTCGGATCTTCGAATTCCGGGAAGAACGGCTTCCCGAGTTTCGCGCTGCGCATATCCTCGGGGGTGATGTTATCGGGCGGTTTCGCGAACCAGGCGACCCCGGCGGAAACAACGGCCACGATCACGAATGTGATGCTGCGTGCTGTTTCAGACATGCTGAACGATCCTGTAAAAGTCGGCTGTGGTTGGGTCGCCGCGAGGACTCTCCCCCAACGGCGACGTCACGAGACGATTGAATTTGACCTTGTCAACGACCGCGATCCGCGTTGAATCAGCGTTTGCTGACCATGCGATCGGGGTTCATTCCCTTCCGTTCATTCGACGAACGGACAACAAACACGAGCAATCCCAGAAACAGCGACGGGATCGGAGGCAGCAGGAATGCCAAAGCGCGGAAGGAATTGGTGATCCGATTCACCTCACGCTCGGTTCTGTCCTTCAGTCCCTTGATCGTCTTGTTCTTCTCGTTGTCGATATTCGCCTTGCGAACGTCCAGCTCGCGAATCTTGTTCTCCTCGGCGGTCCGCGCCATCGTCATCTTCTGACGCGGATCGAGATCTTCTCGTTCCTTGATCTGATCGACCGCCTTCTGCAAAGTGGTGGTCACATCTTCGAGAGCCTTTTTGGCATCCTTCTCGGCTTTCTCGGCCGCCTTCGCTTCGTCTTCTTTGAACTGGCGGACACGCGTTTCCACCGTCGTCAGCGTGCGATGCTGGGGCCGACGAACGCGGAGGTCGATTACAGCGGTGTCGCCAGCCAGATCATCAATCGCGTTCATCACGAAGGCGATGTTGTCGAGCTTCAGATCCTGCCATTCCTTGTCACGAATGAAGAAGAACTCGTTCGAGATCATGTCCATGTCGGCGACGAAGACCACGTTGATCTTCTTGTCGGACTTCCCTTCACCCGACTTCGCCGGCCCGGTGATGTGGGCCGCGATCACAGGGGCCCGCACATCGTCGCTGGGATCCCGATCGGGGGGATTCAGGATTTCCATCATCCCCATCATCCCGCTGCGAACATATTCGTCCCACTTGTACGTGCGACACGCGACGCTGCCGCGAAGGAGCGGCTCGAAGTTGAGTTTCATCCCCGAGACGGGTTTCATCGTACCCGGGTAGAACAGCATCATCTCCTGCATGCCGCTGGTGATTTTGCTGTTCTTGCTGAACGCGTCGCGGGCTTCGTTCGCGGGCGTGATGTACACCACGTTGAACAACTGCCACGAATCAAACAGATCCTTCAATTCCGGGTGGGCGTCGTAACGGTCCCAGACCGACTCACCCGAGTCCCAGGCGATCTCCAGCGCGCGGGTCAGGCGGGAAATGTCGGCTTTGGGTTGCGGTGGAGGACCGCCCCCAAACGGATTATTCCCCCCCGGTTTCGGCTTGGGGTTCTTCGGGGCCAGGTTCGGATGGAACCGTGGAAACGGGTCGTCGACCACCAGGGTGGCATGGCCCGCTTCGATGTACTTCACCAGATTGTCCAGCTCGGGATCGGTGAGCGATGACGGCATGACCGCCAGCAGCACGTCGAGATCGTCTTTGTCTGCCAGTTCGTCAGGACCGATCGCCTGCACGTCGTACTGCTTCTTCAATTCCTGCACAATCCGCCATTCGGGCAACTGGCGGAAAGCCTGCATGTCGAAGCCACCCGTCAGTTGGGCGTCGGTCCGCAGAATTCCGAGCTTTTTGCGGGCTCCTCCCGAAACGGTCCGAACAGAACGCGTCAGTTCGTATTCAACCGGAGTTCCCTTGTCGATGAATGGGATGATCACCTGATCGTCGACCGAACCGGTGACGACCACCCCCAGGAAGACATCTTCACGGGTGAACTTGCCACCCACCATTGTCTGGATTTCCTGAGGCTCAATCCCGTACCGCTTGGCTTCGTCCGCCGAATCGGTGTATTTCTCGGTGCTGACAAATCGCACTCGAACCTTGTCTCCCCCCAGTTGATCGAACTGCCGAAGCAGCCCAACCAGGGTCGTGCGCGACTGCGACAGTTCCCGGGGCACACTGGGGCTGATGAACGCCTGGATCAAAATCGGCCGGTCGGCGGCGATCCCGTCGATCACCTTGCGGGTTGCGGGCGAGACGCTGTAGAGGTGTTCGCTCGTCAGGTCGACGCGTTGCGTGGCCCGCGAGGCAATGACGTTCAGGCCGATCAGCGCCACGGCAAACCCAAGCCGAAATCGCGGAACTGCTCCTGCACCGAAAGCCCCTGCAGCAGCCGGCTGGAGGGGGAAATCCGCTCAATCAGCAGCACGGGGATCGAACACAAAATCGCTCCCAGAATGTACGCCACTGTGGCACTGCTGGTCAGCACCGAGGCGACCATGCCGCAACTGAGCAGCGCCCCACCCATCACCCAGTAGCCGACGTACGTTGAGAACATCAACCCGACGTCGAACCCCCCCAGGAACGTCAGTACAACCAGGTGCGACAGGGAAAACAAGAGCGCGACCGTGTAGACCCCCAGAACGGCCAGATATTTCCCCAGCACGATTTCAAAATCCGCGGCAGGGAGCGTGAAGAGCAACTCGTCGGTCCCCTGTTTGCGCTCCTCGGCCCACGCAGCCATGGTGATGGCGGGAACGAACAGAAGCAGCAGAATCGGGTAGACGTCGTTCAGCTTACTCAAATTCGCCAGATTGCTGGCGAAGAACTCGGTGTTGAACGCGTAAAACGAGCCAATCGCCACGAACACGACGATGAACACGTATCCCAGCGGTCCCGAAAAGTAGCTGAGAAAGTTGCGCTTGAACACGGCCCAAATGACGTGCAAGCGCAGATTCATGGTCGCGCGTCTCGGTCTGCGAGACGGCTCGAGGCGGGTCAGGCGACCTGCCGGCGGGTCAGTTTTCGGAAACGGGCTTCCATTTCGGTTTCGTCGGCCCCCAAATCGGTGACCGCGCCATCCAAAACCAAGCGTCCCTCGTTGACGAGAATCACCCGGCTGGCAACTGCCCGCACTTCCTGAAGGATGTGCGTCGACAGCAGAATTGTCTTGGTTTTTCCCAAGTCGCGAATCAGGTCGCGAACGTCGTGAACCTGATTCGGATCCAGCCCAGCGGTCGGCTCATCC
>JAPLOC010000498.1:10412-12073 GCA_026692825.1 Planctomycetota bacterium
CCCGACCCGCTGACAAAAACCACGCGACAACTTTCCAGTCGGTTTGCCCCACACCTGTGTCAGCGAACAGCGCTCGGCGACATAGTCGAGCCGCTCGTTGAGATACGCTCCCGAAAGATTGCGGGCGGCCCCCAGATACCGCAGCAGGCCGCGCGGCGTCATCTCCAGGTACAGAGGACCATTCTCAGGCAGGTAGCCAATCAGTTTGGCCGCCTCGATACGGTCGGTGTAGACATCGTGACCACCGATCCGCGCCTGGCCCCGTGTGGCCGACAGGAACCCGGTCAGGATTTTCATGGTTGTCGACTTCCCGGCACCGTTTGGCCCGAGGAAGGCGGTCACCTGCCCGCTGGGGATCGAGAACGTGACGTTTTCGACGGCCGCGAACTGGCCGTAGTATTTGCACAACCCCTGGGCCTCGATCATCAGCTCAGCGCCCGGTTTGCTCATGGGGCGATTGCTCCCTGTGTTGGTGCAGTGGTCAAAAAATGGACAAGCGACGCCGAAACGTCGCGGAACTTCGCTGGTACGCACTGGCAGTTCGAACCGCTCGCAAGCGGTTCCGGCCAAAGGCCGTCCCTGTGCTGGCGAGTCATGCAAATGCCAGATTGCCTGTCGGCCAAGCCGGGCAGGACTCGCCAGCCTGTCGGTTCGATCCGCCGATTCACACTCTTCCTAGTGGTTTACAACTCGTCGGGCCGGTTGTAAAGGGACCGGGGGATTCGTTGTCACCGGAACTGGTATGGAGAATCACGGAACAAATGGGAGTTTGTGGCACCGAAGCTGGGGGGACTCTGTCCCCCAGCTTCCGCCCAACGGCTTGATCACCCCAGCCTGACGGAACTTAACCTCGCTGAGGACTGAGAACCCTCCCTGCCTTCGCCCCGGTGTGCCGTCCGTGATCGACCACGACCTCGCCGTTCACCAGCACCCAGTCGATTCCCTCGGGATATTGATGCGGCGCGTCGAACGTCGCTTTGTCGATGATGCGGTCAATCTCGAAGACCACAATGTCGGCAGCCGCCCCTTCGCGTAATACGCCGCGGTCGGCCAGCCCCAGTTGCGCCGCCGGCATCGCCGTCATCTTGTGGACTGCCGTTTCCAGCGAAAACAGCTTGAGATCCCGGCAATACATTCCAAGCGCCCTGGGGAAGCAGCCGTAGCAGCGCGGGTGCGGCGACCCCTGGGCCTTTTCCGCCGCCAACGCGAATCCATCCGAGCCGATCATCGAAAGGGGATGACTCAGAACCCTTCGCACCTCGTCTTCATCCATGATGAAATTGATCATCCCGATCGAGGCCCGTTCCTCCAGCAGGAGTTCAATACACGCTTCCACCCCCGAGTAGCCACGAGCCCGGGCGACCTCGCCGACTTTCTTCCCAATCCATCGGCGATTCCCCTGCGTGGTGGCGGTCGTGATCTGGATGTCATCCCAATCGATATGGAAGAAGTTGGGCCAGTCCGGCGCGCCATCTTCCATCTCCAGCGCGATCCGGGCGCGGGTTTCCGGGTTCTTCAACCGATCAAGCATCGCTCCCGATCCCCCCTCATGCGCCCAGGGAGGGACCAGTTGCGACAGGCCGGCGCTTCCCGCACGGTACGGGTAGACATCCAGCCGGGCGGTCACACCGTCGCGAACGGCCGCTTCGATCATCGGCAGA
>JAPLOC010000499.1:0-9527 GCA_026692825.1 Planctomycetota bacterium
GTCTGCATCTCGGCGATCGCCCCGGCATGCAGCGCCACCGCACCCAGAATCTGGACGGGATACGCCCGAATCCCCAGTGCCCGCTCAGCGGCGACGCACGCCAGTCCGAGCGCTTCGGGCTGCAGGGCGTCCAGATTCTCGCCGCACCGCGATTTGTATCGCAACGAGAGCCACTGCTGCTTCAACTCGTGGTCAGACAGCGACGTCTGGCTCGCGACGCGCGCCTGCACACGATCCACACACTGCCGCCAGGAACGCATCTTCCAGGCGACCTGACCCCGCGCGACAAGATCGAACAGCGAGAGCATCTGCGGCGCTCCTTCGATTCTTGTCACGCGACAGTCGGCCGCGAATCAGACTGGTTCCCACGACCCGTCAGTGAGTTGCCGCATTCCCGGCCCCGCATCTTCTGGCGGAGTGCCGTAGATCTTCAGCCGCAGGTTCGACTCGGCGTATTCTCCGATGACACTGAGGAAGGACCACTCAATCGGGTGATCTTCGTCGTCAGAGGCACAGGCGGGAAAGGCGTTCCACTGCATGGCGTCGACGCGGGAGAACAACTGACTGAGCGCGAGCAGGTCGAACTGAAACGCCACGGCGCGTGTCTGGCCATCGTTTCGACCACCAATCAGTTCGGTTTGGCCGAGGTACATGGCGATTTCCCAACGTTCGGGACCGGGTCGGCATTCAAAGCCAACACGGCCGACATCGACGAATGGCTCGAACAGCTCCGCGACTCGATCGACAAAGTCGGCGAGCCAGGTCGGACCAGCGGGGCGCGACTTGCGGTATTCGGGCGATTCGATCTTCCTGATCAAGTGCTGCAGGGCGAGATGCGAATGACTCACGTTGAACGCAGGCTCCAAAAGCGGGTGGTCTACGATGACAAGGCTGCCGGTAAAGCAAGTCTGCATCATGTATCGGAGAACGGCGGCGGTGCGCTGATCGCAATTGGGGTGGAGCGGGCGTCGGCCGGGTTCCCCTTCGCAGTCACGCGGGAAATGCCGCCCCTGCGCGTTCCGCCCCATCGTGACGACGACACGCGTGGCGACAATCGTGACGGTGACGACGCCCCCCGGAACCCCGGATCCCTGTTGCAATTGACACCCCCGTCACTCCCCCTAAAATCGCGCGTTTCCGCTCTCGCGGAACTCTTGTTTCCCCCCTCGGGTGCTGTGGTGAACGTCGAAGAAGCGACTCGGAAGGCCAATGTCCTCATTGAGGCGACCCGCTGGATCCGCCGGTTCCGTGACCGGCTGGTCGTGATCAAGCTGGGTGGCTCCGCCCTGGAGGATCCCGAAGTCGTGCGGAATCTGCTGGCCGACGTGGTCTTTATGGAAACCGTCGGGCTGCGCCTCGTGCTGATCCATGGCGGCGGCAAGGCGATCTCGGCCGCCATGAACAAGTCGGGAATCGAACCCCGCTGGGTCCAGGGCCGGCGGTACACCGACCCCGCGACGCTCGACATTGTCACCCGCGTTCTGGCTGAGGAAATCTGCGGCGATTTGGTTCGTCAAATCAACGCCGCCGGTGGTCAAGCGGTAGGACTGAGCTACCTCACCGAAAACGTTCTGCTGGGCGAAAAGCTGTTCCTCGCCGATGACCATGGCGTTCCCCTCGACCTCGGGTTCGTCGGTCAGGTGGTCGAGGTGAACCGAGAATTGCTGCTCAAGACGATTGACTCGGGCAAGATCCCTGTGATTCCCTCCGTCGCGGTCGACTGGGCCGGACAGCGTTACAACGTGAACGCCGACACGGCGGCGGCCGCGGTCGCCCGCAGCCTGGATGCCGAGAAGCTGATCTTCTTGAGCGACGTTTCCGGCATTCTCCGCGATCGAACCGACCCGACGTCGCTGGTGTCAAATCTGACCGAAACCGAATGTCGGGGGCTGATCGCTGACGGGACGATTCACTCGGGAATGGTTCCCAAAGTCGACGCCGCGCTCGACGCGTTGCGTGCGGGAGTGAAAAAAGTCCACATTGTCGACGGCCGGATGCCTCACTCCCTCCTCCTGGAGATTTTCTCGGACCAGGGGATTGGAACGGAGATTGTGCCGTAGTTGTTGTCCCGTGAAGTGCCCAGTACGCTCCCCGGCCCCTTGAATCAGAAACCTCTCGACGGATCCTCCCACTTCATGCATCCCGCCGCCAAACGGTCCAGCCAGGCCACGATCGACATCTTCCAGAAGTACGTCATCCCCAACTACACCCGGTACCCGATCAGCCTGGTGCATGGTGAGGGATCGTACATCTGGGATGCCGAGGGGAATCGCTATCTCGATCTGTTTCCCGGCTGGGGCTGTAACATTCTCGGGTACGCCCCGCCGCGACTGGTGAAGCGGATTCAGGAACAGGTGACCCACCTGATTCACGTCCCCAACACCTGGTACACCGAGGCGCAGGGGGACTTCGCCGAGGCGCTGTGCAGTCGCAGCTTTGGTAAGGCGTTCTTCTGCAACAGCGGAACGGAAGCGAACGAAGGGGCGATCAAACTCGCCCGGCTGCACGGGCACGCCAAGGGGCGGTACAAAATCATCTCGTTCGAGAACAGTTTCCACGGGCGCACGTACGCCGCTGTGACCGCGACGGCCCAGCCCAAGTATCATGAAGGGATCGGGCCGCTCCTCCCCGGCTTCAACTACGCGCCACTCAACGACCTCGACGCCGTCCGCAAACTGGTCGACAAAGAGACCTGTGCGATCATCATCGAACCGGTGCAGGGAGAGGGCGGGGTCAACATTCCCGACGTCAACTTTCTGGCGGGCTTGAAGAAAATCGCCCACGAAAACGACATGCTGCTGATTTTCGATGAAGTGCAGACCGGTATGGCGCGGCTGGGAACCTGGTTCGGCTATCAGCAGTGGCACGTCCAGCCCGATATTCTCACGATGGCGAAAGGGCTGGCGGGTGGAGTGCCGTGCGGTGCGATTATCGCCACCCATGAAGTCGCCCCCAGTATGAAGCCGGGCAAACACGCCAGCACGTTTGGCGGTAACCCCCTGGCGATGGCGGCGGGGCTGGCAACGGTCGAAACGATTATCGAGGATCGGATCCTCGAAAATGTGCAGACGCAGTCGGCACGGTTCCTCGAGCATTTCCTGAAACTGAAACAGGAACTTCCGATCATCAAGGAAGTGCGGGTCCGGGGGATGATGATCGGCGTCGACTTGAACATTCCTGGAACGCCCGCCGTCGCCAAGTGCATGCAGCGGGGCGTGTTGATCAACTGCACACACGACACCGTCATTCGCCTGCTCCCGGCACTCAACATCACCACAGCGCAAGCGCTCGAAGGGATTACCGTTGTGAGTGACGTCCTCCGCGAAATGTCGAAGTCACCGTAGCGTGGACTTTAGCCCACGCGCTGTTTGAATGATTCCCAATTCGACCTCGAATGCTCAATGAAGTCGTGTGGACTGAAGTCCACACGACGATTGCCCAAAGCTCGATTCCACATGAAAATCCGCCGCATCTCCGCCTACCGCGTTGAACTCCCCCTGGTCGAGGGGAATTACCAATGGTCGGGAGGGAAGTCGGTCGCGGTCTTCGACAGCACTGTCGTGCGAATCGACACCGATGACGGCCGGACTGGCTGGGGAGAAGTCTGCCCGCTGGGGCCGGCGTATCTGGCCGCCTACGCCAACGGCGTGCGAACGGGCCTGAAAGAACTCGCGCCGCAACTGTTGGGGTGCGACCCTCGCGAGTTGGAGAAGATCAACCGGCGGATGGACGCGGTTCTGAAAGGGCACCCGTACGTCAAGTCGGCGGTCGACATCGCCTGCTGGGACCTGCTGGGTCAATTTGCGGGCGTTCCGGTCTGTACCCTGTTGGGTGGCCGGTATGGCGACGACATCACACTCTATCGGGCGATTTCGCAGGAGTCGCCGGAAGGGATGGCGGCGAAAGTCGCCGGCTATCGGGCGGAGGGTTATCGCCGGTTTCAGCTCAAGGTGGGAGCCGACGCGATCGATGACATCGCGCGGATCAAAGCGGTGTCGGCGAAACTCCAGCCGGGAGACCGGCTCGACGCCGACGCCAACACCGGCTGGCGGATGCACGACGCGATGCGGGTGGTGCGGGGGGTCGCCGACGTCGACGTCTACATCGAACAGCCGTGCCTGACGTACGAAGAGTGCCTGTCGATCCGTCGGCAGACGAATCACCCGTTCGTGCTGGACGAAGTGATCGACTCGGTCGACGTGATTCTGCGCGGCCGGGCCGATCTGGCGATGGACATGGTGAACATCAAGATCAGCAAGTTCGGCGGGATCACAAAAGCCCGGCAGGCGCGCGATCTGTGCGCGTCGCTGGGGATCGCGATGATTGTGGAAGACAGTTGGGGTGGCGACATCGTGACGGCGGCGATCGCCCACTTGGCGCACAGCACGCCGACGGAATTCCTGTTCGCCGCCACCGATTTCAACAGCTACGTGACGCAAAGCATCGCCGACGGAGCGCCGCGGCGGGTGAACGGACGGATGGCGGCAAGCACCGCTCCAGGTTTGGGAGTTTCGCCGAAGCTGGACGTGCTGGGGGAACCGGTGGTCGTCGTCGAATGATCGACCACCGTGTTACTGACAGGATTTCCCACGAGTCGTAGCGGAACTTCTATGGACCACGCACTTCTCGGATCCATTCTTCGCCTGAGTCAGAAAAAGCAAGGCGTTTCTATTGAGTCCGTTTCCCAAAGTTCGATCGGCTCTGCCGCCATCCGGGCGGCGCTGCCGGACGCGAAATATGATGTAGCGACGCGGAAGCTAGTCCTCTCACGGTTCGGCGTTCAACTCCAGATCCGTTTCATGCCGTACGACGGCCTGCTTCTTCCACGGCATCCGGCGGTGTTTGTCGGAGGGGAAGACTTGGATCAACGTGAGTATCGTCGTGGAGTCAGCAGTTTGATCGCCGCGTATCGGAAAGCGATTGGCTGCAAGTTTGAACCGGAATTTGAGGGGAGGCCGATTTCGTCGCGAAATGTCGAGGATCTCTGGTCGTAGAAACACGGCCTGATCGTCCGACGTTCGATTTGCTTTGCCAGGCCGGCAGTTCGTGGTAGCATGTGCGCCGGTGCAAGTGGGATTTGATAGCGAATCGCGCACCTTGACGAACGAGAACGTGGATGCCCAGAAGAGTTCGAGATTTGATCCGCGAATTATTGATGGCCGGATTTCGGCAGATTCCAGGTGGTGGTAAGGGATCCCACCGTAAATTCACGCACGAGCAGTACCCAGGTGCCTTGACACTGAGCGGCCACGACGGCTCCGATGCGAAACCGTACCAGGAGCGACAAGTGCGTCAAGCGATTGACGAGGTGGAAAATGAAGACGGCTGACCGCTACCACAAATGGGTCGAGTGGAGCGACGAAGACCAAGTGTACCTGGGCAAATGCCCGGATCTGATTTCGGGGATCCATGGAGACGATCCGCGCCAGGTCTACGCCGATTTGTGCGAGGTGATTGACGATGTCGTGCGGCATTTCGAAGCCACTGGCAAACCGATGCCGATTCCTCGGTTTCGCCCGATGTGCGCCGGCATTGAGACCGATCTTGGCGGGTGATTTTCAACAGTGCATACGACCGACGGAAAGAATTGGACAGGATGAAGAGGATGAAAGGGATGAACAGGATGGAGTTGCTCGCCATTCCTGCTCTCTGGAAAAGTGGCTGAAATCGAAGAACTCCCAATCCCCACGATTGACTGTCGCCTTAGCAATCCAGTCCATCCTCTTCATCCCTTTCATCCTGTCTAAGAAATAACGATCCGCAAGGGGAGCGAGTTGGCAGTGCGGATATCAACGGGCGTTGCTGTTGGAGTTCGGGCGATCCTAGCCCCGAAGCGGGCCGTTGTTCTTTTTCTGATTTTTTCGTGTGTTTCGTGCCTTTCGTGGTTCCCAATCTCTGCTCACACTTTGAGCGAGCGATTTGACGTTGTGCCAGCCGATATCGCATCTGCGATGACCGAGCCCGTTGTTTGTTCGTGGTTTGACGGACAATCGGAACCACAAAAGGCATACACAATAATCGACCGCCCACTTGAATACAAAAATCGGCGGCGCTTCCGGTGGCAGCGTCAGTTGACACTTGCACACCTGACTCCCGTTGGTCGCTGGCCGTGGTACCCTTCTGCAATTCAGGTGGGTGTTCGAAAAATTAACGGCCCGTTTGCAGGCTAAATTGAGTTCGGGTGGTCAAAGCCCCAAAGCGGGCCGTTGAGAATTTCCACCTCTGTGCGTCACCTCAGCAATTGGCGGGTGCCGCCGGGTGGGCCATACTGTGCCCATTCGGTGCTGCCAATCCGTCGGGGCACGTCCGAGATGGACTGTGTCAGATGGAGTAGCCATTGGTCATTGCGTCGTGCCGGGCGAGAGACGTCCAGCCGACGATCCGCTGGCAACGACAGGAATTCCGGATCGGTTGATTCCGATTGCGGACGTGCCACGGTCGATTCCGTTTGCGTCTCCTCCATTTGTTCCACAGACGGTCCCAGCCATGCGATCACTTCGGGGACGTCTGCACCACGCGTTTCTCCATTCACGTCCCGTACTCCGCACGTTGCCGCGTCGGTGAGTGCGGAACGGGACGCGTCGTGAACATCCAAGAGGTCGACAACCCCTGTCGGCGACTGTTTGTGGATTTCGACCAGTCGCCGACGTTGTCGCTCTGTCCCCCCCGCCAACCCCACGGTCAAGGGACGCCGCTGAAAGCGTGACTGAAGTGACTCAATCGAAACTCCCTTCAGTGGATGGATCCAGCCGGGACAGACGTCGCACAGCGGATCGAGAACAAATCGCCGGTACCAGCAGGCCGGGTGCGGCAGCGTCAACTGCGCCGTCTCGCACACGACCTCTCCGTACCAGACCAAATCAAGATCGATGGGACGTGGTCCCCACAGTTCCATTCGCTCACGCCCCAATGCGGTTTCGGTCTCCAAAAGTGTCCGCAGCAGCTCGGCGGGAGCGAGTGGGGTCGTAACGACCGCCGCCGCATTGACGTAGCGCTCGGCCGCCCCGCTCCCGACCGGTCCCGTCTCATACAGGGCACTGGCGTGTTCGACGACAACTCCCGCCGTCGCCATTCGCGCGACCGCGGCGCGAAACTGGTCGCTGACAGGACCGAGATTTCCCCCGAACGCGATGGCGGCTTGTGACATTACGTGACCGTCGACGTCAGGCCAGCACGGCGTCGACCACTTCACCCGCCACATCGGTCAGGCGGAAATCCCGGCCCGCGTAGCGGTAGGTCAGTTGCAAATGGTCGAATCCCAACAGGTGCAACAGTGTCGCGTGCAGATCGTGAATATGCACCGGGTTCTCCACCGCCTTATAGCCAAAGTCGTCCGTCGCACCATACACCTGTCCCCCCTTCACACCGGCTCCCGCCAGCCACACGGTGAATCCCCAATGGTTGTGGTCGCGTCCCATCGCCGGCTTGCCATTCGACAATTCAACCGCAGGCGTTCGGCCGAACTCTCCGCCACACAGCACGATTGTTTCGTCAAACAGTCCCCGCTGCTTCAAATCGGTCAACAGAGCGGCGATCGGCTGATCGGCCTCCTGGCCCAGTCGACGGTGGTTTTCGTCGAGCTTGTCGTGGCTGTCCCACGGCTGCACATCGCCGTGAAAGATCTGCACAAACCGCACTCCCCGTTCGACCAGCCGCCGCGCGATCAGCAGTTGCCGCCCATGCAGCGTGTCGCCGTACAAGTCGCGAATGTGTTTCGGCTCCTGGGCGATATCAAACGCGTCCCCCGCCGAATCCTGCATCCGGTAAGCGAGTTCAAACGACTCAATACGGGCTTCGAGCGCCGCGTCGTCGGCCCGTGGCTGCTGATGCTTGCGATTCAATCGCGACAGCAAGTCCAACTGCTTCCGCTGATCTTCGCGCGACGAACCGCCACTGCGAATGTTGTCGAGAAGTTCCTCCACCTTGGTCTTGCGGGTATCGACATACGTTCCCTGAAAGATCCCGGGGAGAAACGATGAACGCCAGTTGGAAACGTCGGCGACCGGCAGACCCGGACACATCGCGACGTAGCCAGGAAGGTTCTCGTTTTCGGTTCCCATGCCATAGGTCACCCATGATCCCATGCTCGGCCGACTGAGTCGCTCGTCACCGCAATTCATCAACCGCATCGATTGCTCGTGGTTGGGTGTGTTGGCGTGCATCGAGCGAATGAAGCAGATGTCGTCGGCGTGTTGGGCGGTCTTGGCGAAGATCTCGCTGATCTCGACCCCCGACTGGCCGTACTTGTCGAATTTGAAGGGCGCGGGGAGCGCTCCCCCCGTGTGGCGTTCCGTGGTGAGGTTGCCGGTCGGAAGCGGCTGTCCTTCGTACTTCTTCAACATCGGCTTCGGGTCAAACGTGTCGACCTGCGAAGGACCGCCGTTGAGATAGACGTGGATCACATGCTTCGCCTTGGCCGAAAAATGGGTGGCCCGGGGCGCGAGCGGCGTGCCGGCCGCCGCCGACCCCAGCAGACCTTCGTCCGCCAGCAGGCCGGCGAGTCCCAGCAGACCGAGTCCGGTCCCCATGTGAGAAAGGTATTCGCGACGGGAAAGTTGCATGATGGCGCTCAGCTCAATCGACAAACATCAGTTCGTTGGACAACAGCAGAACCTGCGCGAGTTGCTCCCACCGCGAGAGCGGCGTCTCCAGGGGGGCGGAGACCGCCACGGGAGAGGTCGCAAACTCCACCGCCTCGCGTGCCTCCTCCGGTGAGGGGAGCCGCTGCAGCACAAGTTGAAACAGCCGGTTGACGCGCGATTCCGGCGAGTCGCCCGCCGACTCAATCCGCTTCGCCAGCGAGCGGCACTGCTCGAACACAAAGGGGGAATTCAGTCCGAAGAGGGCCTGTTGCGGAACGGTCGTCTGCGGCCGGCGCTCGGCCGACGCGTCGGGACTGGCGAAATCAAACGCGCGGTAGACCCCGGGGACGTTCTGCCGATCGACCAGACCGTAAACGGTCCGTCGGGTCTCGGCCGGGTTGCCCGCCGCGTCGACCGCCCGTCCACCGAGTTGACTGTTCAGCCGACCGGAGATCATCAACAGGGTGTCGCGCATTGATTCCAGATCGAGCCGACGACGATTCATTCGCCACAACAGGTGATTTTCAGGATCGACTGAGCGGCACTCGGCTCGATGGTCGCTCGACTGGCGATACGTGTGCGACAACACGATCTGCCGATGCAGAGACTTCAGTGACCAGTTGCTCCGGATCAATTCGCTCGCCAGATAATCCAGCAGATCGGCGTGCAGCGGGGCCGCGGTCCGCGTGCCGAAATCACTCGGATTCGCCACCAGTGGCTCACCGAAATGATGCATCCACAGGCGATTCACAATCACCCGCGCGGTGAGCGGATTTTCGGGAGAGGCGATCGCCTCCGCCAGGTTGAGCCTGCCGCTTCCCTTGAGGAATGGTTCCGGTTCACCCTTCGAAAGGACTTGCAGGAACCGACGGGAGACTGCGGGGCCGGGGCGAGAAGGGTTGCCTCGCAGGAAGATGCGGGGATCGTTCAATTCGGGACTGTCGA
>JAPLOC010000499.1:9540-15096 GCA_026692825.1 Planctomycetota bacterium
ACTGTCGACCAGGACCATCGCACGCGGGGGGGCGGCGGGGGACTTCACCGCGACAACATCCAGCTCGTTCACCTTGCCACCGAACGCGTCAGTCTCTGTCCGCGACATATACCGGCGGGTCTGACTGCGTGGGAACCAGCCGGGGCTGTCTCGGGCCACCAGAACTTCCAGCAGTTGGTTTCGCGCTGGTTCGATTGGGGCTGCGGCGGCACCGTCGACGGCTGGAGCCTTGGATTTTTCGTAGCTCTCGCGCAACAGGTTGCCGTAGCATGTCGCGAGTTCCGCGCGCGAACGGGGCGGTGCCGAGGTCAAAGCGGCGAGGACCAGCGGATTGATCTCACCTTGCGCACAGCCCGCAGGTTGTGAACGGCACTTGTCCAGAACGCTCTCGGTGACGCCCGGTTTCGCCAGGTCCTCTTCCGCGAGCGCCATCAACGCGACCCAGGGTCCAAATACCGGATCGTCAAGGCGCGAGCGACTGTCGACGTACCGGCGCCAGCGGGCGGTGATCGGCGGTCGCAGATCTTCCGGCGCGAGCGAGAGAAAGAAAATCGCTGTCTCCAGCGGGTCGGGTTTTGTGGTCGCGACCTTTTGCAGATAGTCGGTGACCCTCAGCCGCGCCGCGTCGAGCAGCAACGCGTGCTGCGCATCCAGAAAGTCCTGGACTCCCTTTTGCTTGGCGGCCAGATCCGCTTCGAACTCTGGTCCGCCGGGGATCCGCTGAGGATCGTCGATCAATGGTAAATCGAGAGGCACTTCGCTGCTGGCGAAGACTCCGTAGAGTCCGTAGTAGTCTCCCATCGCGATGGCGTCGTATTTGTGGTCGTGGCAACGGGCGCAACTGACCGTCAATCCCAGAAGGCCGCGCGAGACCGTGTCGATGCGGTCGTCGATCACGTCGTGAATGTTGTTATCAAACATCCGTCCCAATGTCAGAAAGCCCAGCGCGCCAAGTCGCCAGCGATCGACGGCTGGCTCGATCTGGTCGGCGGCGATTTGCTCGGTGATAAACCGGTCATAAGGGAGATCTTCGTTGAGCGCGCGGATGACGTAGTCGCGATAGGTGTATGCGTAGGGACGGATCCGGTTGTCGCCGTACATCAGTACGCCGTCTTTGGTGTCGGCATAACGGGCGACATCGAGCCAGTGTCGGCCCCACCGTTCACCGTGTCCAGGCGAAGCGAGCAGCCGATCGACTGCGGCTTCGTAGGCGTCGGGGGAGTCGTCGGCCAGGAACTCGGCGGTCTCTTCCGGGGTCGGGGGGAGTCCCGTGAGATCCCAAGTGACGCGTCGCAACAGACTGCGGCGGTCCGCCTCAACGCCGGGAGTCAGGCCGGCCCGTTCGAGTTTCGCGACGATCAAGGCATCGATCGCATTGCAGACCGACCCGGAGTTTTTCACTACAGGAACCGCGGGCCGGACGACCGGTTTGAGCGACCAGTACTGGCGGGCGGCGGCGAAATCGGGACCGGTGGGGGCGGCTGTCGGTGCGGTCACGGCCGGTGCCGGCGCGCCCCGTTCCACCCAGGCCACGAAATCTGCGATTTGTGGTTCTGTCAGCGCCGGTCCTTTGGGAGGCATCACGCGATCCTGATGACGAATCGCAGCGATCAACAGGCTGTCCGCAGGCTTATGCGGGACAACTGCGGGGCCAGAATCCCCCCCTTTGAGGAAGCCGGTACGACTGTCGAGCCGAAGCCCCGCCTTGGGTTCTTTGGCCTGACTCGAATGGCAAGCGTGACACCGTTCGACAAGGACGGGTCGGATTTTCTGTTCGAAGAAGGCGATTCCATCCGGATCGTCTGCCTGCGGTTCTTGAGCAGCACCCGACGCGCCCACCAGTAACAGCGAACCAAAGGTTGCAAACTGGAAGCAAATGGCGCGTAACCGTTTGAACTGGAAACTTGGGGAGGGCATGGAGCAGCCAACCAGGGAGGGAACACGCGGAGAGAAATTCATTGTAACGCATCGGGAGTCCGCCGCGGTATTCCATGGGCGACAGATCTGGAAATTTGCTTGCGTCCCGTGTGTATGGGCGATAGGCTGGATGCGGTGGGGATTGAAACAACGACCCGACTGGACAACATAAGGGGGGGACAATGCAACTGAGATGCGCGACGTGTAGTGTGGATTGCACGGTCGACGACGACTCGGTGCAAACGGTCAGTTGTCCGAGTTGCGGCAAGTTGTTGTATTCCGCGTCGACGGTCGCGGGGGATTCGCTCATCGTGGTCGAGCGGCCGATTGGTGTCGATTCGCTGACGGCAATTGGGCAGTTTATCCCCACCGACACGACGCGCAACTGGGGGCAGAGTCAGGCCGGGGAGTTACTGTCGGCGTCCCGATTGCCCTGTCAGTTGGGGCGGTACAATGTTTTGAAACTGCTGGCGAGTGGCGGTTTCGCCCAGGTGTTTCTGGCGAGTGACACCGAGATCCAGCGGGAAGTCGCATTGAAGCTGCCAAGGGGCGACCGGGTCGCGAGCCAGGAACGGATGTCGGCGATGATCGCGGAAGCGCGGCTGGCGGCCCGGGTGCGCCACGCGAATATCGCCACGGTTTACGACGTTGGGTACCTCACCACCGGCGTCCCGTTCATCTCGATGGAATTCGTGACTGGGGGGACATTTCAGAAACTGCTGGAATTGGAGAACCCACCGGTTCGGCAGTCGCTGGAGATGCTGGCGTCGGTCGCCGACGCGTTGCAGCACGCCCATCAAGACGGGCTCGTCCATCGCGATTTGAAGCCGGGCAATATCTTGATTGATGAATTCCGGCAACCCAAAATTGTCGACTTCGGTTTGGCGCTCGATGAAAACCAGAATGCCGGCCAAGGAGGAGACATCTCGGGCACCCCCGCGTATATGGCTCCTGAACAGATTCGGGGAGAAGCGCATCGACTGGATGGCCGGACCGATATCTGGGCGCTGGGGGTGATTCTGTATGAAGTGCTGTGCGGTCGACGTCCTTTTAACGGGTCACGGGAACGGGTCTTCGATGAAGTCCTCCATCGGGATCCCAAGCCGCCACGTCAGCACGATGATACGGTTCCGAAAGAACTCGAGTCGATCTGTCTCAAGTGTCTCGCGAAGTCGCCGGCGGCGCGGTACAGCACGTGCGGCGATATCGCCAGCGCGATTCGAGACTGGCTCAGCCAATCGTGGACGGAGGCTCCGCCAGAGACCACATCGCGGTCGGGTTCAGGAACGCGGAAATTCAACACACTGCTGGCGGCTGATCAATCCAGCACGAGCCGCCGGATCACCCCGCTGGTTTCAGCGCCAGTCCGGCCACGACGCCGTTCCCGAAAACTCTGGCTGGGGCTCACGCTGGCGTCATTTCTGTTGGTTGCGGGCACGCTGTGGGCCCCGGTTCTGGGACTGCTGAGTTCCACAACCCCGGCCAATCAGACCCGGGTACTCGGGCGCTGGTACGAAACCCTGGACCACAAGCCCGCTCCGGTCATGTGGACCGCGATCGCCAAAGATTCGAACTGGCAATGGAATCCGGAATCCCACCAGACGACGGTGACCAGCAATTACCCGGCGGCGTTTCAAACGGGGACGACCGACTCCAATAGCTTTCGGCTGGAAGTACGGTTCTCGACCGGCTCGGCGACCGGGGATTCCGGCCTGTTCTGGGGAGCGCATGAAGCTCCGGCGGAACATGGCGTGACCGGGACCGATTTTCAGGTCGTGACCTTCAACCGCCTGCAAAACGAGACGCCCGCGAACAGTTTTCGGCTGTCGCGAACCCAGAACACCACCTGGACACCTCGGGGAGGCCCCTCCCCCTTGATGAACCGGGAGATGCTGACGGGGGCGCGTGTCGGTGCCCCGACTGAACCGCAGCAGGTCTTGCAGATTCTGGTGCTGCAAGGGCAACTTCGCGAAGTCCGCTGGAACGGTCAGATCTATGACAAGATGGGGGAACCCGATCTTCTCGGTCCCGCCCTGCGACCGCTGGTCTGTCCGGGCGGTTTCGGAATTTACAATGAAGGGGGTACGACGATCTTTCATGAAGTGCGCATTGAGGAGATCAACGCCCCCGATCCCGGCACGCCCTGAGAATTGGAGACCGCTTGAGCGGCGGTCCCCCGCCCCCCCCTCGATTGCGCATCCCTCACCCCACCTCGACTTTCATCCCAAGAATCCATGTCCATCTCCATTTCGAATCCCGCTTCCACCGAACCGATCAGCACGGTCGACGTCACTCCGTCCGCGATGCCCGGTTTTCCGCAGACGGGCACACTGAATGTCTGCAAAGGGGACGTGTTGCCCCCGGCCGGCTTCATTTTTGACGGGGTGTTCTTGCGGATGGCGCGCGGCACAACAACGTTCACCGCCGCCCAGGTGGTCGCGACCCCCGACATCTACCTGTCGAAGCAGGCGCTCTACGGAAACAACCCTTCCACCGTGAAGGCGAACTGGGATGTGAGCGGCGACACCCGGATGCAGGCGGAGTGCGACTCCTCTCCCAACGAACGCGTCAATCGCTTGTATGCGGTTTCCCGCAGTTATCAGTACAACCCCTCGAATCCGACGAATCCGTACCAGGAAAATCTGGAACAGACTTCGGTGCAGTTCAAAGGGCGCAAAGTGGCTTCGGCCGGGGGGGCGTCCATGAATGTCGCCATTCTGAACGCCCCCAGCCCGGTCCAGGCGAAACCGGTCCCCGACAAGGCTGGCTCGGGAAAGGCCTCCGGAGCGAAAGGGGCGGCGAAGGGGGCACTGGAATTGGTCGTCTCTCCCGAGGCTGCCGCAGCGGCCGGTATGCCGGCGATTCTGGAACCGGCACCCGTCTCGAAGAATATCGTTCATCCCGCTCGGCCCGGTCGACGCCCCGGTGTCGACGTCGGGCCAGACAACTGCGTCGATGGCTGGCTGTTGTATGGCGGCCTGTCGGTCACGAACCCCGATTTGGGGAACCGTTTGTTTCGCCATGGGGAGCCGTTGCGTGCGCGGATCCTGGCGATCGCCGTCGCGCGGGTCGACTGGTCGATCTGCTTGCCGGTGGCGCAGGTGGGACATCGCGTTGTCCGCCGAGCCATTCGCCGCCCGGCGGGTGATTTCACGGTCGAACACTGCCAGCCAAGTCCCTGGCTGTTTCCAAACTCCCCGACGCACTCGATTGTGGCGTACCAGGATCTGCTTGGAGTCTCCGAACAGGTGTTGCTCTCAACCAGTCGAGAAACCCCCGACATTCTGCAGTTTGAAAACGATCACGACATTTTCATCCAGGTGAACTGCCTGTCGTTCATGCAGTCGACAGCCGCCGGCTCGTTCGATCTATGGGTGAAGGTGATCGACTAAGGCCGGCCAGTGTCACCAGATCCCAAAGGGTCGTGTACTGGGGAGAATTTCCAAGAGTGTCGGTCCAAACACCGCCCACGATTGTCCCTGCGGTCAAGAAGGAACGAACGGCGACAGTACGGACAACTCGCGAATCAGTGACCGCTCACGGAGTGGTAATCGCGGGGTGCTTTCGGCCGATCTCGCACACCCGCTCGTCATCCCACTTTTCCAGCGGACTATAGCGCGGGTGGCGCGACTCCTTGTA
>JAPLOC010000500.1 GCA_026692825.1 Planctomycetota bacterium
TGCAGTCCGTCGGCGAGTGTCGGATGAGTGGTCGGTCGACCGGCGATTTGCTCGGCGAGCGCCGGGAAGACGTACTGCGCGAAACGGTTGCCCAATGTGGCTTCGTGAATCGTCTCCAACAGCCGCGGCGATTCGCCGGGAACGACGAGCGTCAACTCGCCGGTCAAGCGGTTGATTCCCAGTGAACCCGACTCTCCATGCACTTCGACATCGGGCGACAGACCGCGGCGCAGATAGGTCGCGTGCGACAGGATCAGGGTTCCGACCGCACCGTTCGCCAGCGTGAACGAAATGCTGGCGTAGTCGAAGGCGGTCGCCTGTCGCACCGGACCGTTCCCGCTGTTTGAATCCGCCGCGTGTCGCAGGGCTTCTTCGAGATTGAGCGCCCCAAGATCGGGTTTCGCGGGGGATAAGACGGTGCCGTGTGACAGCACGCGGACTGGTTCGGTCGAAAGCAACCAGCGAAACGTGTCGCAGGCGTGTGAACCCACGTCGGCGATACTCCCCGCCGACGAGAGTCCCGCTTCGTCGCGCCAGGTTAGCGGCATGTTCGCGGGACGGGGGTTATGCCAGCGATAGACGACCGCCCGCGCTTCGCCGATCGTTCCCGCCTGGTAGATCTCCTGGGCGCGTCGAAACACTTTGGCATAGCGCGTCCAGAAGGGTACAAACGTCGCCAGCCCGGCCTGTCGGCAAGCTGCTTCCATTTCTGCAGCCTCGGCGACAGTCATTCCGACCGGTTTTTCACACACCACATGCCGGCCCGCTTTCGCACACGCCAACACCGCTTCATGATGCAGACAATCGGGGGTCGCGACCAGGACGACGTTGACGTCCGGATGTTCGACCACCTGCCGCCAGTCGGTCGTCGCCAGAACCGCCCCGTCTTGCTTCGCCGCGGCCTCAAGGAGATCCCGCCTGCGGGCCGCGAGCGCCACGATGCGACAGTCTGGGGACTCGCGCATTTCCGCACGGTACGGCGTGCCGATGTATCCGGTGGCCCCCAACACGCCCACGCCAAACGGAATCCGTGCCGACGACATCGCGGACATGCTCGCACACTCCAGTCGAAACTTGAACCAGGGAAGCTCTGCGTCAGCGCGGTGGAAGAATTGACATTCCTGCCGAGCCGCATCAAACAATAAGGTCAGCCGACCGCGAGTTCTTCATCCCGCAGATCGGTGACAAACATGCAACCGGGACTGTGGGTGATCGCCAAGGGGGGGCGGGCCGCCATCAGAACCGACTGCGGAGTCACACCGCAGGCCCAGAAGACCGGCAGTTCCCCCGGTTCGATCGGAACGGCGTCGCCGTAGTCAGGCCGGGACAAATCGTGGATTCCAATCGCCTCGGGCAGGCCCAGGTGAATTGGTGCGCCATGGACCGCGGGATAACGCGAGGTGACCTGCACGGCGCGAATCGCCTCGGCGGGCCGCATGGGTCGCATCGACACGACCAGTTGTCCGTGAAACACGCCCGCACGCTGACACGGGATATTGGTGCGATACATCGGGACGTTGGTTCCGCGCTCGATGTGGCGGACCGGAACACCCGCGCGCAGGAGAGCCGACTCAAACGTGAACGAACACCCGATCACAAAGCTCACGAAGTCATCGCGCCACAGACTGGTGAGATCGGTCGGTTCCGAAATCAACTCGCCATCCTTCCAGACGCGATAACGTGGCGTGTCGCTCCGCAAGTCGGCATCGGGGGCCGCCCGTCGGGGGATGGGATCGCCGGGTGAGGTGACGTCCAGCAATGGACAAGGCTTGGGGTTTCTCTGGCAAAACAGCAGGAAGTCACCGGCGAGTTCTTTGGGAAGGATCACCAGGTTCGCCTGTGCGTACCCGGGAGCCAGCCCTGAAGTCTGACCATTGAGAATTCCAGACCGAGCCGCCTCGCGGACCTCGCGGGCGGTCTGCAGTTGAGAGAACGAAGGACTGACCATCACTTAGTTCCGGGGACCACTCGGACAGGAAAGTTCGCGCAGCAGTTCCAGCGAAAAAATTCCCGAACGGTGCCCGTCATTGAAGTCGATTTGATACGCGTAATTTCCGACCGGGTGCATTCCCGTGGCGCGAATTGGCTGCGCCTCGGCCAGACTCAACACGGGGAGATCCGACGGAGGTTCGGCCCGCGCGACCCGGCATGTGGCGCAGGGGCAACCGGACCGTAAGGTCTGCCAGGTGACGTGTCCCACCACCCCGTCACTCCAGGTGATCGTCAATTGGGTCGCGGTGGCAGAGAGAGTGGAAGGGGAGAGGGAATTCATGAAGGGAGTGCCTCGCGATGACGGCACGGGCTGTCGCCTGGGTCACAATGGGAGGTCGGGGGACGACGGGCATCGCGATACGACACTCGGCTGTAAACACAACACCGGCCCATTGACAAATCGACGAATGGAATTCCTGGTGCCTGGTTCCCACGATCGGGGAAGGAGCGACCTGTTTTCGGCGTGAACTTTCGGCTCAACCCTGCGAACCACAATCAAACACAATGAACCTTTTCGTTTCGCCAAAAATCTCGAATCGACCGCCATTCTCCTGTTTCCACCGCGCACAGATCTCACGTTCCTGTTCACGATCCGCATCGTCGACCATGATCTTGCAGTCCGGCCGGAGCCGACCCTTGACTTGCGGATACATTCCGTACCGGCCTCCTGGCGTCTGCGCAGGGGGGCCGTCACAAATCACCAGACCAAAATCATTCGGCAATGACTCGCCTGACGAGTCATACCAGTTGTATTCACCATAGGACCGCAACGGAGTGTCGCAGACTTTAACGCTGGTGATGCCGTATTTCTCAAGCTGAGTGCGCACCCGCAGCGCCCATTCAGGAGAGTTCTCAAAAGACCACATCTTGAGGTTGTTGCGTTGCGCCACGGTCCCCAGAACAAGGGTCGAAAGCCCGGATCCACATTCCAATATCGGACCAGTACTTTTTGCGACCTCGACCATACAGCGCTCCAGGTATTCCGTCTGCGCCGAAAACGAGGTGTTTCCCCAGCCGAACACAAGTTCACTCAACAGGTTTGATCCTGCGGCCAGTGCTCTATCCGGATCCTGCTGAAAAAGTGGAAATGCCCTGCGGCAGGTTCTATCCTGCTGCCAACGTGTGACTCGATTACGAATTCGCCATGGGATCAGCCGTTCGTACAACCCAGGGGGCGGCGACTTCTTCGCACTCATCGTTGGTTCCTTGCTTGATTCGGAAATTCCGAATGATTCGTTCGTCCTTTTGGGTACGCGATTGTACTCGCCCCCCGTTCAACCCTCAAGCTGCCGTTCCGCTGCGATGGCATCGTGGATCAGACTCATGTCCAAATCACGACTCGAAATCGCCTTAAACGTTTGCGCTAGCGAGTCGGCGAGAATCGCCTCGGCACCGATGGTCTTGCAGCCGCGCATCTCGGCTTCCAGAGTCAGCGGGCTTTTTCCCACCTGCTGTGTCAGATCAACGACGTACATGTGCGGCCGCAGAAACGCCGGGTTGAGCTTGAGGCCAGTCCCTGAGGTCAGCCCGGTCATGGGATCAAATCGCTGCGCCTCGGCCAGCACGACCACATCGCACAAGGTGTCATAGAGCGACGCGACCGGAATGTGCCGGGCACCGTTCAGTTGGGCAAACTGCCGCGCCTCGTTGTCGTCGGCCCCCGTCACGCTCAACAGCCCCTGCCGGCGTTGAACTCCAAACGCCACGCTCTTCGCCATCCCTCCCGTGCCGATGATCAGCACGTTCCGCTTGTCGAGCGGCCGGTCTTCCGGAGACTTCGCTCCCAAACCCGCCTCGAGAACCCGCAGCACACTCTTCCAGCCGGTGTTGAACGCGTGCCACCCGTCCGCCTTTTTCACGAGCAGGTCGCCATACTGGGCCTTTCTCGCGACGTCATCAATGTTGGTCGCCAGATTGAGTGAGCGTTCCGAGAGCGCCGGATTCGCGACCAGCACACTGATTCCCAGATTGTCCAGCATCTGCTGAACTTTGTCGGAGACACCAATTTCCAGCGGCAGGCAGCGCACGTTGAGGCCATGCGCCGCGAAGCCAGCGTTAAACGCCCGCACGGTCGCCGACTCGGTCGGACCAAACCCTGCGATCGCGACGAACTTGGTCGTCGAGTTGATCTCTCGCCAGCGATACAGCTCTTCGAGTTCGGTGAACGTCGGCTGCCCCGCGTGCGCTTCCAGTCCCTTTTCCAGCGCGGCGTAAATCCACGGTCCGCCATATTTTTGACTGAGCAGTGAGAACATGACCCCCTGCCGACCCAGCCCCATCCCCACCACGGGGAGATCCCGCTTCTTGGCGACCGCCGCCAGCAATGGCCAGGCGGCGTCCAGTGTCGGTGTGGGGGCCACAAACTTCACCACGTCGGCGTTGACCGCCTTCGCCTGTTCGATGATTGATTCGACATTGCCCAGAGGTTTGTCGAGCGAGGTGTAACTGACGACCCGTTTTGTCGCGCCGAACCGGGGGATTTTTCCCGCGATATCGAGTTCGAGTTCGACATAGGCCGGCCCCGCGATGATCGCCGTCCGCAACTGAACCAGACGGTCTTCCTCGCTGTCGGTCCACGCTCCGCCGTCGGCCTTCCGTCGGCACGATATGAGGATCGGCTTCGAAATCCCGTCGAGCATCTCCTTCAGATCGGGCTCTTTGCCCAGACGATCGAGCCGAAATTCAATGAGATCGCACCGCGGAGCGGCGTTAAACAGATCGACCTTACCGAGCCGGCGAGATTCCGGCGCCACTGCGATGCACAACATGATTCAACTCCCGGATCCACCACGGAACATTTTCGCCGCCCGTTCGACGTAGACATAACCGCTGTACAAAGTCGTCGCGACCGTCCCCCACAGCAGGGCAACCCGGGTCCAGTCGAGTACTGCCTGCCAACCCTCTCCCCCAACGATTTGGAAGTCACGGTTCGCCAGTGCCAGCAGCACGCAGATCACAGCCGCACACTGCACAAACATCTTGACCTTGCCACTCCAGGCCGCCGAGAAGTCCTGCCCCGAAGCCTCGAGCATCCCACGCAAACTGGTGATGAACAATCCGACCACGATCTTATCGACCAGCGGATCGAGGATTCGCCCCAGCACCGTCACCAGCCCGTATTTGCGGGCGATGTAGCCATCGATGAAGTCAGTCGAGGCGGCGACCAGAAACGTGCCACACGCCGACAGCCACCAGCCCAGGTCAATCAGCGCCAGACACGCCAGCGCCAACACCAGTCGCGAGAGCGTGATCTGGTTCGCGATGTTCCACTGCTTGTGCCAACCCCGGTCGGTGGATTGCGTTCGGGACGATCCCGAAGGGATTTCAACGGCGGGAGACGAATGGGGCACGGTGGAGTCGATGTGTGAACAGGGAGACAAGACGCACTCATCCCCGGAACGAAAGACGGACGCGGGGCGGAATCAGGAATCGTCCTCTTCGGAATCCACCACCGATCCCACCAGATCATAGTCCTGCCGGGCCTCGATATGCACTGGCACGAACTCCCCGACGGAAACTCCGCTCCCCGAGACGTAAACTTGGCCGTCGATTTCCGGGGCGTCCGCGAAGCTGCGCCCGACCCAAGTCTCGTCGTCGACCTGCGCATCAATCAGAACATCGAGTTCATAACCGACCAGGGAATCGCCGTGATCAAACGCGATTTCCTGTTGCAGTGTCATCAACTCGTCCTGTCGCGCCTGCTTCACTTCTTCGGGGAGATGCCCGTCGAGCTTGACCGCCGGCGTTCCCGGCTCGAGCGAGTAGGTGAACACCCCCATCCGCTCAAACTTCGATTCCGCCACGAAGTCCTTCAGCTCTTCGAACTGCGCGTCGGTCTCGCCGGGGAAGCCGACGATGAACGTGGTCCGCAACACCAGGTTGTCAATCCGCGAACGCAGCTTGTCGACCAGTTCCACCGTCTGTTTGCGCGTCACCCGCCGCTGCATCCGTTTCAACACCGGGTCGCTGATATGCTGCAACGGCATGTCGAGATACGGGATGATCCGTCCCGACTGGGCGATCGTGTCAATCAGTTCGTCGGTGAAGTGGACCGGGTACAGGTACAGCAGTCGGATCCAGTCGATCCCCTCGACTTGCTCCAGCTCTTTGAGCAACTGCACCAGACGAACTTCGCCATAGAGATCGAGTCCGTAGTACGTCGTGTCCTGGGCGACGATATTCAGTTCCCGCACTCCGTCGGCCGCCAGTTCGCGGGCTTCTTCGATCACGTTTTCGATCGGTTTGGTCGCGTGCTTCCCGCGCATTTTGGGAATCGCGCAAAACGTGCAGGTCCGATCACACCCCTCGGAAATCTTGAGATACGCGTAGTGCCGGGGAGTGATCCGCAGCCGGGCGCGATCATCGAGAGCCCGAATCGGCGCGGGACGGAAAACCTCGCGCTGTTCACGGGATCCCCCCACCAGCCGGTCGGCGACTTTGGTGATCTCATCGCGGGCGAACACCCCGACGATATGATCCACCTCCGGGAGTTCCTGCAGCAGCGTCCCCCCCATCCGCTCGGGGAGACAGCCCGCGACAATCACCCCCTTGGTCTTCCCCTCCCGCTTGAGGTCGAGCATCTCGCGGATGACCGCCTTCGACTCTTCGCGGGAGCTGTCGATGAAGCCACAGGTGTTCACAATGACGAAGTCAGCCCCCGCCGGTTCGGAAACCAGCGCGTACCCGTCGAGCGCCAGGCTCCCCAGCATCTTCTCGCTGTCGATCAGGTTCTTGGGACATCCCAGACTGACGAAGGCATACGTCCCCTTGCTGGCAAGCGGGTCGCCTGCGAACGACGTTTCCACGCCGCCAGCGGGCGACAACTCAATGATCGGCAACGACTGCATCAGGAAGACGACTTTCAGAAGCTGAGAACCGGGAGACACCGAATAGCATACCGCACTCGGCCCACAATGCGACCCCTCCCGAGCCGATGGGAGCGATATGGGAACGGATGTGCGCTTTCCGGGCAGTGCGACTTCCCGCGAATCCGATCAGTGATCGTGGTGATGGTCTGAGAACAGCGCGTGTTTTTTGTCACCTTTCGCATAGACGTACGCAACCAGGTCGAGAATTTCTTCCCGTGTCAGCTTGTTCAGCAGGCCTTGCGGCATGATCGACGTGGTGGATTTCACACGCTCCTCAATCGCCGACTTCAGTACGACGACCGGCTCTCCCCGCGCCAACGGATCGACCAGTAGTTTCACCGCCGTGGGACTCTCTTCAACAATCATCCCGGTGATCGGTTTGCCGCTCGTCAGGACGAACGTGTACTGCTGAAACTTGTCGGCGATCTCCTTCGACGGTTCGAGAATCGAGCGCAACACATGGTCGGTCGTCTGTTTGGCCGGTTCAATCTTGGTGAGATCGGGGCCCAGCTCGCGACCCTCATTATTGAGCTTGTGACACCCGACGCAGTTGGCCGTCTTGAACAGGTTTTTGCCAACCTCAAACGAGCGGCCACCGGTCTGCTTTTTGACATCGCCAATCAGATCGTCGTACTTCCACTCGGTATTGCGGCCCAACGAGTTCAACAGCTCATCGCGCACCGGCAATGGGTTCTTCGCGAGATACGCGTCGGGATTCGCCTGATACTCTTCCAGATTCTCAACGACAGTCAGCGCCCCGTACATCCTGCGCCAGTGGCCCGGGTACGTGCAGACATACGGATAAATGCCAGGCTGTTTGGGGATTTCGAAACTGATCGCCTGGCTTTGACCCGGTTCCAGCAGCCGACTGGCGAACAACACCTTGTCGGTCTTGGGGACAAAATCGCGATCCTTGGCATCGGCATCCCGGGCGGTCGCCTCGGCCAGCAAACCGACCTCTTCCAGTGAACCGGGCTGCACAATCGCGAAGTTGTGCGGCATGTTGTCGGTATTGGTGAACCGGAATTCGACCGGCTTCCCTGCCTGAACCGTAATCATTTCTTTGTCGTAGATCATCCGTTCGACGACGGTGCCGATCGCGATGACGCGGACATCGAGATTCTCAAGTCGGTCGGTGATCGCCTTGGCCTGTTCTGCCGGGAGCTTGCCCGAGAGAGACTTCGCCAGCGCAGCCGCCTCAACCGCGGGGCCGGCGGTGCGGAACCGGGCGGGAATGCCGCTGAGATAGCCGACAACATTGTCCACCAATCCCGGCAGCGCTTTCTTGTCCCAATGTTCCTCGGGAATGGTCTTGAGAACCGAAATCGCCGCCGCCCGATGCCGGCCCGCTTTCAGGAGCGACGCCAGATCCTGAAACTTCTCGGCGTCGTGGCCGGGAATGGCGGCGAGCGAGCGGATCGCGATGTCATGCAGAGTTTCGACACCACCACTGAGTGTCAGTCGGTCGGCGGCAATTTTCTGTTTGGGAAAACCGGGACCGGCCCAGGCGACTTCCAGGCCATCTCCACCGCCGTTGTCGAAATAGGTGACCACAAACGGATGAGGGCCGGCGAGCAGTTCGATCGTCGCGTTCTGTTCGGTCATCCCTTGCAGGCGGTCGTTGTTGATGAGCAGTTTGTCATCCACGTAGACCCGTGATCCGTCGTCCGACGCGATAAAGAACGTGTACTTTCCGGTCTTGGGGATCTGAATCATGCCGGTGAAGCGGAGCGCGAACGCGTCGGCTTCCTTGCGTTGCGGGACGTTCATCACAATCTCGGGCACAACGCCACTCGCCTGCGGCTTTAGCTTCGCCAATGTCTCGACGGCGACGTTGGGGGGATTGGGATGGAAGTAGTCGACCTGAATGCCGCTTTGCAGCGGTGCGTCGCCTGACGACTCTGCCTTGAGTTGAGGGGGAAGTTCGAACATCAGCGCGCGGACGGCGTTGTACAGTCCGCCGCGCAGAGTCGCGTCGGAAATCGATGGGACCGCGTCGAGCAGATCATGCAGTCCTTCTTTGGACTGAGAGGCTGCCAGAAACGCCGCGTCACCCGACCGGTCGGCCGCAATCCAGGCGGCGTAAGCGAGTTGCCTGGTCTTGGCGGCTTTTCCCCGTGAGGCGAGGTCTTCGAGTTTCCCGCGTCCCTGCTTCAGTTCACCGGCGGGTTGTTCGGCCAGCAACTGGCCGAGCGGCGTGAGCGTCTCGGCCTGTCCATTCGCGTCGCGCGATTCGATCAGACTCAACAACAGTTGCAGCGAACTGGTCTTCAGCAGCGCGGCCAGGCCGTTGAGCGACTCGCGCAGCGCGCCGGCCGACGCAGTCGGTCGGGCGAGGACCGCTTCATAGACCACCTCGGTACGGGGCAGTTTCAGCAGATCCTCGACACTCGCGTTCCGGAGTGCGTAGGCCTGCGCTGCTTTCGAAAGTGGCTTTTTCGCGGCGACCGAGTCTTGAACCAGTTTGTCGACGTTGATTTTTCCCCGCGCGTAGTTCAGAACCGTCTCCAGTTCCGGATCGGTCGGACGGGTGGCGACTTCGAAAATGATTTCGGCGGCCGCGAGTCCTTCGAACGAGACGGCGGACTTGACCGCTTCCGCGCGAACCAGTGCCGACACGTCCCGGGCGGCGGCGACCAGTGTTGGCTCCCAGTCGGCAAGGCGTGTCCCCCAGTGACCCAGGGTGCGGATGGCGGCGGCCCGCACGCGCGGTTCCGCGGCTCGATACACCGTTTTCAGCAAGTCGAAGTTGGGGACACGGTGTTCTTCAAAAACCCACAGTGCTTCCAGCAGCGCCTGGGCCTGATCGGGTTTCGACACATCGAGCGTCTTGGTCCATTTTCCAACCGCCGCGACCACCTCCGGGGTTTCCCGTCCGCTCAGTTCCAGTCGGGCTCGGTACCGCGTGCCATTCTCTTTGGACAGAAACGCCTGGCAGACTTCGGGGATCGGCTTTCCACGCAGTTTCACAGGCTTCAACAACGGCCGATCTTTGGCGGTCACTCGATACACCCGGCCATGTTCATGATCGCGATTCGGATCGCGCATGTTGTGCTGCATGTGGCCAATGATCGCGTTGTTCCAGTCCGACACGTACAACGCGCCGTCGCCACCGATCTCCACGTCGGTGGGACGGAAATTGGGATCGCTCGAAACCAGGATCGGCTCGATTTCCGTCGCGGTGATCTCGGCACCGTTGTACTTCACTTCATGCTGCAACACCCCCAGAAACCCAATGCAGTTGCAGATCAGAAAATTCCCCTGATTCTGCTCGGGAAAATGGCTGCTGGAGAGAATTCCTGTCGCCGCCACCGGACGAACCCGCATCCTGAACCACGGCTTGCTCCCCACTCCCTTGCCAATGTTCACATACGAACCACTCCCGCCGGTTCCATCATTGGCGAACTGATAGCCCCACTGGTCGAAGACATCGCCATGCGGATTGGGGCCGATGGGGAAATGGAATTCCATTTCAAACGTGCGGGGATTGAATCGATGCACGCCGCTCTCTCCCGAGCGGACGGTTCGCGTCGGGGTCTCCATCGTGGCGACGTTGAAGATCCCGCGCGACCAGTAGAGCCAGCCGTCCGGTCCGATCAGCATCGCATTCGCCGAGTGGTGTGAGTCGGCACTGCACACTCCTTGCAACATGCGGATCTTGACGTCGGCCTTGTCGTCGCCGTCGGTGTCCTTCAGAAACCAGATCTCGGGCAGGGCGGCGACCAGCATGCCCCCTCCCCAGAATTCGAACCCGGTCACACTGTTGAGGTCGTCGGCGAATGTGACACAGCGGTCGGCGACACCGTCACCGTCGTCGTCGGGGAGACAGATGATCTTGTCGCGACGCGGTTCCGTCGGGTTCCAGTGCGGGTACGAGGGCCAGACTGAAACAAACAGCCGACCGTCGGGATCAACTGCCATTTGCACCGGCTTCGCCAGTTCGGGAAACATTTCTTCCGACGCGAAAAGATTGACCTGCATTCCTTCGGCCATCTTCATCTTGTCGATCGCCTCTTTTCCCCCGAGATACTTGTGCTTGCCACCGGGAAGCGGGCCGGGAATGTTGGTTTTGACCGCGAGCTGTTTCGGAACGTTGGCATCCGACACCGTCAGGTCGAAACCTTTGGCGACCGCCCAGACTTTTTTGTCACGGTTGGTGGTCATTACGTCGAGAATTTCCATCTCACGCATCATCACGTCGGCGTTTGACTGCCCGAACCACGCCAGGCTCGATCGACCGCCGAAGACGTTGTAACCATCCACCACTCGATATCGGCTGAACCAGTGGTAGTTTTTGTCGAGGACCACCTGGCGCAACCGCTCCAGAGACTGTTCATCCTTTCCGATCTTGCCGGCACCAAACAGCGCCTGAACGATAACGTCGGCCACGGCCCGGTCCCCATGATCGAGCAGGTGAATGCCGTTCATGGTGAGTGGCCGTTTCGCCTGGGCGTACAGTTCCTTCGTGGGAGTGAAGAGATCGACGAACAACACTTTCTTGTCGGCACAGACGTCCCGCATCGCGGCGGTATAGACCGCCAGTTTCTCGTTGTTCGCCGACCCGTCGGGGAGATTTGGGCTCTTGAGGTCTTCGTGAGCGATGGGAGAGAAGTAGACCAGACGCGGGGGAGCCTCTCCGTCGTACTTCTGATTCAACATACCGTCGATAGTCTCGGCGAGATCACGCCGGAACGCTTCCAGACCGTCGGGTCCGCGGAGCGCCTCGTTGTAGCCGAAGAAGCAGAACACGACGCTCGCCTGCGTTTTCGTCAGCCATTGGTCGGGGCTGCCGAAATTCTCTTCGCGCTGCCTCAGTTTCAGCTCGTCACCCGAATAGCCGAGATTGCGGAAGGTGATGTCGAGATCGGGATACAGCGCATGGATATAGGTCTCGAGCCAGCCCGAGTGCTGCATCCGGTCGGCGAGTGTGTTTCCGATAAAGGAGATGTGATCTCCCTTGCGCAGTTTCAGCGCCGGCTCGGCGCTCTGCGCGGGGGCTTGGCACAGGCAGACCAACGCCAGACAGGCCACGAGCCAGGATTGATGTCGCTTCATCGGGTTGCGCTCCGCTTTCTCGGTTCAAACCACTCCGGTAGGCCGACCACCAACCGCCCGGTCCCAGGCTGGTCTCGACTGCGGCGGAATTATGGCAAGTAGCGGGTGGCTGCGAAAGCGATGCGGACTGCTCCCTGTCGCGACGATGCCCTTATTGTCGCGACGACGCTCCGCGGCGTCGCGCCCGACGGCGCAGCCGACGGCGAGGTCGGTAACCGTCACCCGTCGTTTGACTTCCGCGTCCTGTGAGCAGTCGTTTCCGATACTGCGTTTCAATCTGTCTCCACTCAACTCTGCCGAAGGCGTCAAGACCGCGGCGTCGTAGGAACGCCGTCCGCCACCTTGTCCCACAAGCCCGGGTCGCGATATCGTACACCGTCAATTCCTGGTCACCGATGGAATCCCCTGGAAAGCCCTCTCATGAGTTCCGACGATCGCAAACCGTGTCCCGTGTGCGGCGAGGCGATCGCCGCCAGTGCCCGGAAATGCCGTTTTTGCGGCGAGGAATTCGATGCCGACAAAGAGGAGAAGGGAGATTCGACCGGCGGTCTGATCCCCTACAAAAACGCCCCGGCGCTGATCGCGTATTATTGCGGCCTGTTCTCGATATTCCCCTGTTTCCCACTGGGCTGGGTCGCCTTTATCATGGGAATCAAGGGACTGAAAAAGGTGAAGGAAGAGCCCCAGGTCCGGGGGACAGTTCACGCGTGGATCGGCGTCATCATGGGGGGGCTTTTTGGCTTGATTTGGACGCTGGGTACAATCGGCACGATCGCGATTCTATTCTTCGGGCTTGCAAGCCGCCCCTGACGTTCAGAATGCACTCCCTTTCAAACGATTCATGACCCCAACGGCCTCACCCGAGTTGACCCAACTGGAGCTGCTGGCACAGGTCGACGACCTGATCCTGCGGCTCGAACGTTTCACCGAACCGAACTCGGTCTGGGATCCCCTGGCCCGGGGCCAAGCCTTGGTCCGTCGCCTTCTCGCGCGGGTCGACACGCTCCGTTCGCGATTGCAGGCACCACTGGTCGTCGCGACGTTTGGCGGAACCGGTACGGGAAAGAGTGCGCTGGTCAACGCTTTGGTTGGGCAGGAATGCACGGCGAGCGGCCGACAGCGCCCAACGACGACCCGCCCGGTTCTCAGTGTCCATCCGGAAACCGATTTGAGCCTCCTGGGGTTGCCGATTGAAAATTTTGAGATCGCGAAAATCGCCGCCCCCATGTTGACCGATCTGGTCATTCTCGATTGCCCCGATCCCGATACCAATGAAGCCGAAACAGCCGGCAGCAACCTGGCGATGCTGCACGGCCTGCTGCCGTGGTGCGATGTGCTGCTGTATGTTTCCACCCAGCAGAAATACCGGTCGGCACGCGTCACGGGCGAGTTGTTGCAGGCGGCGACCGGTTGCCGACTGGTGTTTGTGCAGACCTGCGCCGACCTCGACAGCGATATTCGCGACGACTGGAAGAAGCAGCTCTCTGAACACTATTCCGTTCCCGAAATTTTCTTCGTCGACTCGCTCCGGGCGCTGCGGGAGCAGCAGGGGGGGGCGGAGGCGTCGGGGGAATTCCAGCGGTTGCGTGGTCTCTTCTCGGCGGAACTCGCGGCGGGTCGCCGGGCGCAGATCCGCCGGGCGAACTTGCTCGATCTGACCTCCACCACACTGGAGCGGTGTCAGGAGTACTGTGGCACAAAGCTCGACGCGATTGGCCGGCTGGAAGAGACGCTCGACGTGCAGGAGCGAAAACAGATTGATGTGATGTCGGCGCGATTGAAAGACGAATTGCTGTCGAGCCGACAGTTGTGGGAACGACGGCTGTTGCAGGAGATCACGACCCGCTGGTCATTGACTCCGTTTTCCGCAGTGCTGCGAATCTACAACAGCCTGGGGAGTCTGATCGCGTCGGCGAGTTTCTTCCGGGCGCGAAGTTCGGTGCAACTGGCGCTGATTGGCGCGGTGCAGGGCGTGCGCTGGCTCAACGCGCGGAAAGAGGAACTGGTTTCCGACAATCGACTCGACCGTGCCGCGAGCCTGGGGCTGGATGATTCGGTGCTGCGAGAGACTCAAATCGAGGTGGCGGGCTACGTGCGAGACGCCGGTCTCGACCCGGCGCTCGCACAGGGAGGGAACATCGAACAATTGCGGAGCGAGGCGTTGCGGGTGGAAGGGCAATTCCTGGGGGACGCTGCCGGCAAGATCGATGAGATCATTGCGGAACTGGCCGTTCGTCACTCTGGAAGCCTGGGGAGGATTGTTTATGAGACCCTGTTATGCCTGTTATTAGCATACATCATTGGTTGGCCAGCCTACAACTTCTTTGTGGCCCACCCGATTTTTGGCAAAGAGCTCATCTCGTCCGATTTCTACAGTCACGGCGGGGTGTTTCTGGTGATCTGGTCGGCGATACTGGTGATGGTGTTCACGTCGCGTCTGCGGGTGGGTCTGGTCGATCGCGTGGGGGAACTGGCTCAGCAGATGGCCCAGCAGCGATTGGCCCACGGACTGTTTCCCAAACTGGAACAAGCGTGCCAGAACTTACGGATTCAACGGGAACAGTTGGCCGCGCTCGGAGCGCAAACCGCCGCATTGCGCCGCGAAATGCCGGCGTCGACGGGATTGGGGAACGCGCGAGCGGCCGAAAACAAAGTCACTCCGTAGAGCTGCGCGAGTCGCACAGGTTTCCCCCGAGTTGCCTACGGCCGGTCGCGCTTCTTTTCCGCCAACGATTCGTAGTACCGCCGCACGAGTTCCTCGTATTTCGGCAGATACCGCTCGTTGAATGACTTTTGCAGCGCTTCGCGCACGTTGGGGGGCAGGTGCCCCCAGACGTCATTGGCGTTCGCGCGGCGACGGGCTTCCTCTTCCGCCTTTTTCTTCGCGGGATCGAGACGATCGTCCGATTCATTCGCCTGGTCGTTTCGCTCCCCCGGAGTGGGTTGAGGCTGGTTTTGCTGGTCGTTGGCCGGCTGTTGCTGTCCCTGGGTACCGCGCGGTTTTTTCGTCTGCGATTGCCGGCGCTGCGATTGTCGTCCCGACTGCCGTTGTCGGCTTTGCTGTTGTCGACTCTGCTGTTGCCGTTGCTGCTGCCGTTGGTTGCGGCTTTGCTGGGAATTCTGATCCTGGTTTTTGTTTTGGTTCTGATTTTGATTCTTGCTCTGTTGCGACGGCGGCGGGGGCTGCTTCAGAAGTTCCAAAATCTTTTCGAGATCGTCGGCGGCTCGGGTTTGCAACTCCTGGGTTTCGTTGCCTGTATCGGAATCGGTCAGCCGATCTTTCGCGGAACGCATCGTCTCAATGGCCGCATCCAGTTTCTCCCGCGCTTCATCCAACGGCGACTTCATCGTCGGGTCGAGTTTGTCGAGAAGATCCTCGTCGGGCAAATCGTCGATCGTCGGTTCACCGTCCGGTTTCGGTTCAACGGGAGTTGGGGCCGTCGCTTTCGGTTCATCAACCGGCGCGTCGTCCTCGGGTTGAACCTCCTGCGCACCCAGTAGGGCGACCGCGAGACAACCGACTCGCAGCCATTCACAGATCATCGCGCTAGTCCACATCGGGCAGATCCTCGACTTTACGCTCTGGGGAATTGGGGCCGTTCTGCGGGCCAGGCTTGTCGCCGTCTTTGGGCAGAAATCCGGGTTCCCCTTCGTCGGTTGGCCGCTTGTTGGGGTCTGGGAGGTCGCCGCTCTGGTCTTCTTCGTCGTCGTTCGTGGGGGCCGCCACCATCTCCGCCAATTCCCGGGCGAAGTCGGCAAGCTGGTCCTGTTCAATCCGCAACTGCTCCAGTTCGTCGCGGTCGGCGTCGCTCCATTCGTGTCCCGGTTGAGATCGCAACGCGTCGAGTTCGGCCGTGCGTTCGATCACCTCCCGTTGCAATGTCACCAGAATCTTCAACTGGGCGATCGCGGAGACCGTGTCCCCCTGTGGACCGCCGTTCGACTCTTTCTGCTGCTGTTGCTGGCCATCCTCGGGCGGTTTTCCCTGCGGTTGTTGTTCGTCCTGATTCCGGGCGGCGATCGCTTCGACCAATTCTTCGAACCGCCTTCGAGCCGACTCCTGCAATTGCTGCGTTGGCTTGGCGACTTCCTTCTTCGCGATCAGTTCCGCGGCCTTCTGCATCGCGCGTGCCGCTCCACGCAATGAGAGCGAAAAGACCTTGGCCGGCGCGAGACGGTCGGCCAGCGACTCGGTCTCCTGCCGCAATGTGCGTTGCACCTCCGAGAGCTGTTTCAGCGACTGATTCTGCGCCCGCGACCACTTCCCCGAGACCTCATGCAGTCCGTCAAGTCGGCGCGACTCTTCCAAAGCGGCCTGTTGCCTGCCGACCAGACTCTTCAGCTCCGCCGCCATCTTTTGCAGCAGTTCATCGGCCAGACGCTCTTCCGCCTCTTTCAGTTCGTCGGAGAGTTCCTGTTCGGCCTGTTCAATATCGTCAATCGCCTCGCCCATCTTGCGATCGGCGTTTTCAAGGTCCGAGTCGGCGATTTCGTCCTCCGCCTGATTCATGCTTCCGCCCGCCCGTTGCACCGCGTCACCCGACCGTTGTGCTCCCGAGCGTTGCAGCAACCGCGCCAGGCGGGCGGTCTCTTCCCGCAGTTTCCGCTGTTCCTGCCGCAAGCGGTCGAGCTTCTCTTCCCGCTCGGCACCAGTGGGCATGGCGCCGGCCTCGGCCAACTGGCTCTGCAAGTCGCGCTGGCGGTCGGCGATGCTGGCGGCCGCCTCGCCCGACTCTTTCATCTTCTTAACCAGAGTCGCTTCGTCCTGTTCTCGCTTTTGTTCCAGCGTTCCCGCGAGTTCCTTCATCTTCTTCAGCACATCCTGTTGAGACCGCAACGCTTCTCCCAGGTGTTTCTGTTCGATCTGGGAGGCGGCGTTCCCCATCTCGCCGGCGACATCCTTGCGCTCGGCCTCTTCCAGAGTCTCTTTGAGCGCGTCGGTCGCCGCTGTCGGTTCTCCTTGTTCCGCCGTTTCGAGTTTCTCCTTCAATTTCTCTTCCAGTTGCCGAAACTGTTCCGCCTGTTGCCGCTGCCGGTCCGCGATCCGCGCCACGTCGGCTTCATCCTGTTTCGACGGAGTCGGCTTTCCTTGATTCATCAAGCGCTGTTGCAATTCTGCGGTATCCCGATGGAGTTCTTCCTGCCCTTTGGTGATCGAACCCAGATCCTGCCCGAGATCGCGTTCAGTGCGCCATTCAGACAACTCATTCTGCAGCTCTTGCAGCGACTCCAAAACACCCGATTGTTCTTCCCGCGCCTTCGCCAATTCCCGCTCGGCTTCTTTCGGGGTCTGCGTCCCCTCGGGTTGTTCGGTCAACTTGCGGGCCTGAGTCAGCGAGTTTTCAATCTGCGGTAGCGTTTCGGCCCCCAGTCGCTCGAGTTCCCCGGCGATCGCCTCCAATCGCCGTTCGGATGACGGATCCTCGATCTGGTTGTCTTTCAGTTCGTTGAGAATCTCTCGCGTCTTATGTGCGAGCCCCACCGCAGGGTTGCTCAACTGCGAATTGACTTCGCGTTGCAGCAACTCGGTCCGTTTGAGCGCGTCGGCATCCTCGGCTCGAAACTCACCCGCCTTTTCAAGCTGGCGTTCCAGCCCGCGAATCTGGTCCTGCGCCTGCCGTTCTTGCCGGGCGACTTGTTCGAGATCGTGCAACAGCCCCGCCTGTTCGCGTTCGATGTCGCGGGCTTTGTCTTCCGGCGAAACGATCGTCAGCGTGCGGGTCACGCTCCGCTTCAGATGCCGGGATCCGTCGCTTGGATGTACAAAATCATCCTTCGCTTCCGACCGGTACCGCACCACACTCCCCGGATTCAGCTTCAGGTCGGCGAGTTGAAACACGTACTCGGAAGTCACTTCTTCCGGCCGCGATTCTCCTTGAAACAGCGGGACAGTTGTCTCGGCACCGCCGTCAACGTCATAGACCAGTCGCACTTCCGCCAGTCCCAGATCGTCGCGCGACACAATACGCACCGGGACCACGGCGGTCGCGGTCACCTGCAAGTCGGCGGAAGGAGCCTGAATGAGGGTCTCCGGTTCCAGATCTTGAATCCCGCGAATCTCATACCGGACCAGATCGGAACTTTGAATCCCCTCGGGATCGCGGAGTTCGAACCACCACGAAGTCACGCCCGGTTCCGTGATCCGAAATCTCCCTGTGACCGTCTGACGATCGTCGGCGATCTGCAACGGAATCCGTTCCCGGTCGCGCAATCGAAGATTGGCTGTCGCCAGCGGTCGGTTCACGAACGCTTCCACATCGACCACAGTTCCCACGAGCGCGGACACGTGTCCCACTCCGCTGGGAAGCAGCTCCACCGGTCGCTTCGTGTATTCGGGCGGAGTGACCTTGAGCTGCAGCTTCTCGACAATCGGCGGATTGACAACCCGTAAGGTGCGCCACGCCATGGTCGTGTCATCGCCCCCGATGACCCGAAATTCAATCACTGATTTGGGGGCCTGGATCTGCCCCAGTGCCAGTTCGCGAAATTTGCCCGCAGCACTGGCGACGTTCACCGGGCGGAGCGATTCCTGAGTCACCGGGCCGTTGGTTTTCGCAGGACGGGTTTCCAGCATGACGCGCGGGGGAAGCGCGCCCCGGGTGTTTTCCGCATGGAAGCGAAACACTTCTCCCCGGGGGACCTGAAGGTCGGCGGCGAGGTCAGCGGACAGCGGTTCTCCTTCGGCATCGAGAAGACGCAATTCGACGGCACGGGGCCAGGCTGGCGCGCTGAAGGGGAGAAACAGTCGATGCAGCGCGAGCGCCGCCCGGCTCGGCTGAACCAGCACCAGAATCGCGGCGACCGCCATGAGAACGGCGGCACCAATTGCGAATTTCATCACGGTGGAGGTCTGAACCAGATCGTCCAGATCGACGGCGGCCAGCCGTTTCGCAGTTTGTTGGACAACCGCCCGCTGCAAGGCCGGCGATCCGACGCGCGGGTCGCCTCCCTGTTCCACGAACTGCACCGTACTCGCCAGACTGTCGCGGAACCCCGGATAACGCTGCTCAATGCGCAGCGCGACATCGAGATCCGACAACCGCGCCCGTAGCGGGGTGATCAACCATCTCCAAGCCGTGTAACCCGCCGTTCCGGCCAGTCCCATCAGCAGCAGGAACCGCAACCCGGGGTCATCCACCAGTCGATCAACCCAATCGTGAGAACGGCGGCCAGCGTCACCAGCGCGGTGCGGGCGACGCCGCCGGTCCACAGCACCTGGCGCACCCGGCCTCGAATTCCTGAGAGCCGTCGCAGTACGGGGTCTGAGATGCGATCGATCATACGAGTCTCCAGCGTTTTCGCAGCATCCATTCGAGCGTCAGCAATCCGCAGAACGTCAACAGCACCAGCCAGTGGTTCCAGATCTTGAGCGGACTTTCCGGCTCCAAAGGGACAGGCAGTCCCGGCGGAATGTCCCCCGCCAGGCGCGATGCCGTCGCCAAAGTATAGGTTTTCCCCCCGGTCTGACTCGCCGCCAGTGTCAACTCCGCCGCGTCGGCCCGCAGACTGCGGGATTCCCTCTCGCTCGCCCGCACTTCAAAATCGGCCGCAGGGGGAGCGTGCGGAAACGTCGGCGTTCCCACAAACGCGTGGTATTTCCCGGGCGCGGGATGCGCAAGCTGCCCCTCAAACACGTTGGCCGCCTCAGGAAGACGGGTCAATTTGATGCGCTGTTGCCCTGTGCCGGCGGTTTCCACAACGAGTTGAACTCCATCCCCGTCGGTTGGAATCAGCCGTTCATTCAGAAAACGCAATCGCAACGTGACCGGGTCACCCGCCTGGTACGCCTTGCGGTCAGCGATCAATTCCGCCGACCCTTCCGCGGCCGCGGCCCGGGAATGGGCCAGATAGCGCAGCAACTGCACCCAGTAGCGGCCGTAGTAGACATCTCCCGTGCGAAAACGCCAGCGGAACAGTTCTTCGACCCCGTGATACAGCACTTTGCCGTTGCCATACCGCTGAGTGACAATCAACGGGACCGGCTTCCCCTGAACCAGTTTTTGGGGATGAACCATGTACACAATTGCCCCGGGCCGAATCTGTTGCACGTCGACCGACCAATACAACCCCGGGAGGAAGTCCCACACTAAATCTCATTGGGACCAGGCTTGCGAACACCCGCGAGTTCAATTGGGAGCAGTGATTCGAGCGGCGTCCCAGCGAATGTCTCGGGACTGTGATTGGGGCCGGCGATGAACAACATCCCCCTGCCCCGCTCTCCGACAAAATCGCGCAGATTCTCCTGAACAGACGGCGTGAGCTGCGTTGAAGACAGATCTCCCAGAATGCAGACGTCGTACTCAAACAGCTCTTCCCGTGTTTGTGGTACCCGTGGCAACGCCGTCCGGTCTTCCTTGACGAATTCGTCATCCGCGTCCAGCAGCACGGTCTTCAGTTCGACGGTTTTCTCGCGTCCCAAAAGGTCCTTCAACTGCCGAAACTCCCAACGTGGCACTCGATCCACCAGTAGAACCTTCAACTTCTCGTCCCGCACGCTGATGTGGCGTGTTTCCCGGTTGTTGGCAGTATTCGACTCCTGCGGCTGTTCGACCGCTTCGATCACAATCGAAAGCTCGCCAGTCGCGTTGGGGGTGAAACTCAGTTCCTGTTTCTGTGGTTTGCCATCGTCGGCGACCCGCACATCGCGGGTCGCCAGCGTCTCGCCCGTTTCCGAATTGCGCAAGTTGACCCGAGCCGTCTTGCCCGACAGACCCCGCGCGGTGAGAGTGTACGCGAAAGAAACCGGCTCACCGACAAAGGCGGTGTCGTCCACCAAAACGTTATGGAGCTCCAGATCGATGACCGGGTCGGCGCTGCCCAGCGCCACCGCGAACAGCGGGACCGAGCGCTGACGGGCGTACTGGGCGGCGGTTTGCAGCGATTCGCCGTCGGTGGAGATGCCGTCGGTCAACAGAATTGCGGCACTGGGCGGGGTTCCCCGCAGGCTATTGAGCGCGTTGCGTAAACCGTCTCCCAGGCGGGTTTCATTGCCGCCCGGGACCAGTTCCCGAATCTTGGGCAACAGGCCATCAATATCGGCCGCATTGAGAGCCGCCTCCTCACCGAGGACCGCGTCTCCTTCGGCGATGGTGTGAAACCGGAGTTTGTGGTTTTCGATGAGACTGCGGAGCAAGGCCCCATTGCGGTCAAGCAGCAGGGCCTGCGCTTGTGCGAGTCGGGTCGACTGACCGAGTTGATTGTCGGCCACCAGTCGCTTGGCCGCCTCGGCCTCCGCAGGCTGCTGGTACCGGTCAACGGTTCCCATACTGTTCGAAACGTCGAGCAGCACCAGCACGTAGGGCAATCCGGTCCGCTCGACCGACAGCAGCGCCTGGCTGAGCAGAAACAGCACGACCGCGATCGTCGCGAGGCGCAGCCCGACCAGCAGGCCGCGTTTGGCGCGCGGAAGATGACCGGCGTCGCGACGATACACCGCCACCACAAACAGCGTGGCGAGAACGAGAAACACCGCCAATCCCCAGGAAGGCCAGGGGAAATCGTGCGTGATATTCCAGGACGTACCCTGTCCAGGGGAGCTGGGCCGCGCGTCGAGCAGCCACTCGGAGAGCCGTTTGAGCCAATTCATCCGGGAGCCTGTGTCCTCCTGGCGGCAGGTGGGCTGGATGTGTTCCAACAGTCCCGTCCGCGTACAGAACTGATTCTGACCCAAAAGCGTGGTCGGTGGTAGTCAAACCCGGGAAATGGATTTGAGCCGTTGGCAAATTCATTCCCTGAAACCCGTTTGGTGACAATCGGGTACTATGCTCAGTGTGTGGACGCCAGTCCAGACGACATGTCTCCGTGGTCCGATCGATGGTAGGCTTCAACCATCCCGAGCCAGTTCCCACGCATGAACCGATCGATGCAACAGCGAATACGTCTAAACTACCCCAGAATCAGCGCTTGCGTTTTCTGTCTGGTCAGTCTGTTGTTTCTGGCGGGAGTCGCGCGGGGGGGGGATCCCGCGATTGCCCCTCAGGCAGCCGAACTGCTGCCCCCGACCGCGGTCTACTACGCCGAGATCCCCGAGCCGGACAAACTCATTGGCACCCTGTTGGACCATCCGCTTCGGGGGCGGGTCGAAGAACTCGAAGTCTGGAAGCGCGCCACGCAAACGCCGGAATACTTTCAGGGAATCATCGGTTTGCGGATTGTCGAGTTCGCGTTGGGAATGGAATGGCGTAAGGCGCTGGAAACGCTCGCTGGCGCGGGTCTCTACGCCGCCTTCGATCCCCCCACCCAGGGATTCGCGATTCTCGCCCGCGCCCCCGATGAAAAACAGCTTCTGACGCTCCGCGACAAACTCCTGACCCTCGCCCGCGACGACGCCAAACGGAACAAACGGCCCGACCCGTTTCAAACCCGCGAATACCGCGGCGTCACCGCGTATGAAGCGAATGGGAGCGCCTCGGCGGTGGTCGGGCCGTGGCTGATGATCACGAACAAGGCGGAACTCGGCAAGGCGATTATCGATCGCTATCTCGATCACCCGCAGGGGACACCCGACGCACCAGCGTCGCTGGCAAAGCACCCCAAGTTCCAGGGGGCGAAAAACGGCTCCAAGCCCGCCACCCTGTGGCTATTCGCCGACATTGAGGCGGCCCGGGCGAGCGGACTCGCCCCGCAAGCGTACAGCGGCAAGGCAGACAACATCGCCGCCGAGTTTCTGTTCGGAGGTCTGCTCGACACGCTGAAGCAGACTCCGTACGCGACCCTGTCGTTCCACCTGACCCCGGCCGACGCGCGGCTCAATCTCGCGCTCCCCCATCAGTCGCAATGGGTCAGCCCCGCGCGCGAGCATTACTTCGGCCCCAACAGTTCGGGGTCGGCAACGCCCGTTCCGGAAACTTTGTTCACATTCACCTTCTACCGCGATCTGGGCAAGATGTGGCGTCGCGCCGACGAGCTGCTGACGCAGAAGGCCGCTGAAGAACTGACGCAGGGAAACAGCGGCCTGTCCACACTGTTCGGCGGCAAGGATTTTGGTGAAGAGGTGCTGGGGTTGCTCGGTCCGCAGACGCAACTCGTTGTCACCCGTCCCCCCGCCGAGGAAGGGTATCCGCGACCCGCCGTCCGGCTCCCTGCGTTCGCACTGCAGTTTGAAATGCGCAATCCTGATATCACCCGCCGGGAATTACGGCGGACGTTTCAAAGTCTGGTCGGGTTTCTCAATATCATTGGGGCGATGAACGGTCAGCCGCAGTTGGAACTGGATGTCGAGAAACTCACAGCGGGAGAGCTGGTGACCTCCACCTACCTGCCGGAAACGGGGCGTGATGTCGAGGGGGAGGCGCGAATCAATTTCAACTTCTCCCCCACCGCGGCGTTCGCCGACAATCGTTTCGTGCTGTCCAGCACGCGCACG
>JAPLOC010000501.1:0-7683 GCA_026692825.1 Planctomycetota bacterium
CCCTTCCTGAGGGGGGGACGCGGTCGCGGGGCGACCGGGGGGCATCGTCTTTTTCGAGTTGGAGTGGGCCCTCAAAGGTCGACTGACTGCCCCGCCTCTAGATCGGAGAGGCGGCGGGCGAGGTCGGTGAGTTCTTGTCGCCAACCGATGGTGGCGAAGGAGTCGTGGTGAAAGGGGTTGGCGGCAGGTTGTGAGGGCTGGGATTGGTCGCCGACTTCGAAGGGATCTGGGAAGCGCAGTGCGGCCAATTCGTCGATCAGGTTGAACGCTTCGGGATCGGGAGTGTTGATTTGCGACGGAGGGAATGGCGAACTCGGGCTGGAACGCACGGGATCGACCCGCTCAGTCGTTGGTGAAGCGTGGCTCAGTGGATCGGGGCTTCGGGAACCGGAAAGACCGGCGAAGCGGTTGGTCGGACGATCGACCGTTGGATTGAATTGATCGCGGCCGGTGACGTTTGCGGCGGGGTGTGACGCGGGAAAACGCACGTCCGGCGGGGCCGGTGGCGAATCTGATGGGTGTCGTCGTGACGGCAACAGTAGGTTACGCAGAGCTTGATCGATCGCCGACGGACGCGATGCGTGTCGTTGTTGGTCGGGCGCGGATCGTACAATCGGCCCGGCTTCGTTTTGCATTCCGCCAACATCGCTGGATCGAGCAGAGTCGCGAGGTGGAGCCGAATGTGAACCGGTTGGCAGATCGACCTGGGGAGTCGCAGGGATCGCAATTCGAGGCGTGAGAGGATTCGCTTCTGGTTCGACAGGACTCGGAACGGGTGGCTTCGTGGCGGTTGTGTGCCTGGTCGCCACGTCACGTACGAGCCGGGCGTCTGGACCAGCGACGTCAACGGTCGATTGCTGTTCGTTCCAGTCGATGGCGAGTTTCAACCAGTCGCGGAGTGTGCGGTCGGTCGTGGGGGCGGTTGACATGGGGTCAATGGCCAGGGGACGAAGGGGATTGGAACAGGTTCCAGCCGGCGGCGGACTCGGCGGCGCGGATCACGACGGCGTTGCGACCGACACGCGGGTCGGCGGGATACCGACCGGTCGCGCGACAGGTGAGATCGAACAACCACGCCTGGAGATGTTCGGGTGACAGAGATTGCGACTCTTGCGGGGTGCCGCGCGGGCAGCCGACGTGAGGGGTCTGGCACGGGGGATGTGTTCCCGGGGGACGGCGGATCGGTTGGCCTCGGTGCAGGGCGCGTTGGCCGGTTGATTCGTCGTAGATGTGAAGCTGACAGTCGGCACAGTCCCGGTCGGCGACTTCGGGATGCAGCAGTGCGAGCTGAATGCCGGCGGAGAGTCGGCGGGCGTCGTCGATTTCGCATTGAGCCGCTGCGACGGGGTCGTCGAAGCCGGTCACCAAGGCGAAGAGGGAGCCGACTTCATGCGCGGCGAGGACCGAGAGTGACGCGATCTCAATTGGTAATGGGTGTCCCTTGGAATCGCGGAGATTCCAGTAGGTCACCTGGGCGACAATCACTTCGCCCGCGAGCCGCTCGGCTTGAGCGAGACCCGGCTCGCCATCGCGCGACAGCCAGGCGATACGGTCGGCGAGAGTTTTTCGCTGGTATTCGAGCAGCGGCTGGAACTCGCACCAGAGCGCGGGCGGGGTCGTGGTGAAAACGGCTCGGGGCATGGAAGCGGGACAGAATGAGCGAAGTGCGGGGGACTCCAGCATCCTCGTCATCCTTTTCATCCTCTTCATCCTGTCTCATTTTTTCCGTCGCGGTCTGTCGCTTGGGTTTAAGACGATTTTTTTGACAGGATGAAGAGGATGAAAGGGATGGACAGGATCTTTTGGCGGATGTCGATCGTGCCGTTGAGGAGATTCGTGTCAGGCGAGTGAGGCTCCTCACCCACGACCATTTCCCTGCTTTCGGGAAGAATGTGCCAGTCGGACATGAGGAGCGGAGTGCGGGGGATTCCAGCATCCTCGTCATCCTTTTCATCCTCTTCATCCTGTCTCATTTTTTCCGTCGCGGACTGTCGCTTGGTTTCAAGACGATTTTTTTGACAGGATGAAGAGGATGAAAGGGATGGACAGGATTTTTTGGCGGATGTCAATCGTGTTGTTGGGGAGATTCGTGTCGGGTGAACGTGTTCCCCTCACCCCCCGGCCCCTCTCCCCGCAGTGACGTTGAGCGTGTCAGATGATGTCCATTGCGGGGAGAGGGGGGCAGCGGCGGCTGCGCCGCGTTAGACTCCTATCCCTATCCACTCACCACCCCGACCTCGGCAATTCCGCCGCTCTTTCTGGCAGTTCCCCGAAGTGCCAGCACGATTTCTCCCCGGCCGGCTACCACCGGGGTTTGGTCGGGGAATTGCAACATCGGCAATGTGAATGCGAGATGCGAAGGGCCGTTGGTGAAACTGAGACTCGCCCCACCGACGCCGAGCGAGCCACGGCCATATAGGTCGGTTTCAGCCGAAGTGAATGGAAGTGTGCAGGCGAAGGTCACAGCTCGGTCGACGGGAGAAATGTCGCTCGCGGACGGACTGTTCGCGAAGCGGACCGCGAGTCGATTGTCGATGGTGAGTTCGAAGTCGACAAACTGTCGCGGTACGCCCAACAGCGTCAACGCGCCGTCATGAAACACGTAGGGGAGATCGATGGGCGGGGCGATCGCGGGGAAGGGGAGCTGGCTGACCAGTTCGGACTTGCCGACGATTTCCAGCGTCACTTCCAGCAGTCCTCCCGCCTTACCCCGAAACACCCCCTTATCGACCCGGCACCCCTGATACAGAAATCGCCGGGCGACCCGATCGAGCAGCAAGTCGAACTCGGGGAGCGATTCCGCCAGGGAGAAGTTGTCGGAGGATTCGGGTGTCCCCAGAATGCGCGGCAGCAAGAGATCCAACAGCGCCGGTGTGGCGTGCAGACGGATTTCGCCGCGAATGACCGAGGTGCCATCGCGGGTTCGTTCCGCAGAGTGCGACCGTGTGCCGCGGAGGCCGGCGGTTTCCAGAATCGCCTGTTCTTTGTGGATCGATTCCGAAACAAATTCGCACGCTTCAGTAAAGGAGGCGATCGCCGTGCCAGCGGAAGCGAACGACAGCCGGGCGTGATGACCAAAGGATGGGTCGGGCATGATTCAGTCGCGGAGAATGCGGGTGAAACAACGGAGCAGAAGCCGGGAGAGCCAGAGTTGTCGCTGCGACCACACTTCGCGGTCAACCAGGTCGAGCGGCTCCACCTCGACCCGAAAACAGTCGAGCGATTCGAACCGGGAGAAATGGAACGTGGTACGTAACCGATCGCGCCACAGAGAAAAGAGTTCGAAGCGGTCGGAGGGATCGGGGGAGTCGGCGGCGACGATCGCGACGAGAACGGGGTAGACGATTTGATCGCGGAGGTTGGTGCCGGCGGCGGGGTCGATTCGCTCGGCACCGTGTGGCGCGATCAGCACGGCGGGGCGGCGCTCTGGGGGCAGGTCGCGGGGACGGTCGCTGGCGACCTTTTGCACCACGACATTTCCAGCGGAGATTTCCGGCAGATCGAGTGCGACGATGGTGTCGCGGATGGTATGCAGCAGTTCGGTCCAACGGGGGGCGGACATTGAGGCTACTCCCGACGTCGACAGGTGCATCGCCAGACCGTGCCGGCGACACGTCGTTCGATGGAAACGATGGTCCAGACCACACCGCCGGCGACGATTTCGTCAGCGGGTTGCGGTTCGACGCCGGTCGGCAGCGCGTCGGCGGGAAGCAGCCAGTCGATGCGTTCGTCGAGCAGCACGACCGCGCCCCGATCTGTTTCCGACCGCCGGCTGGGGCGGGGCAACGCCTGGTTCAGGGTGATCTCCTGGCGACCGTCGGAGCGCGTGACCACGAGACGGATCGGTTGGGTGAGGTCGGGGAGGGAGAAGTCGGGGGCGAGGTGCATGGGGGGACGTCGGATGAGATGATCAAGCCGTAGGGCGGGAGCTGGGGGGGACTCTGTCCCCCCAGACCCCCCCTGGGATTTTGGAGGCATGGGTCCAGTGTCCAATGGAGTTTGAGGCGACTGGCGACGGCAGGGTTTTCGTGATTCGACACTTCCGCGTCACCAGGTCACCCTTCCTCGATTCCCATTGCGAAGCAGGTATTGGTTTCGGTCTCGTCGAGTCACCGGGAGCAGCGGCGTCTCGGCTTACCGAGACGGGGACGCGACGTGGCACGGAATATCACAATGTCCGGTTTGCCAATGGTGCATCTGTCCCTCACCGGTCCGTACTGGTACGGGACAGATGCTGTTCCGCCCATTGGACATCGGACCCATGCCTTGAAAAATCCCAGGGGGGTCTGGGGGGACAGAGTCCCCCCAGCTTCGGTGTCGCAGCGTCGCATTTGTCACTCGGCCTATTGATTGTGGCCGATTTCTAGAAAGTTTTGACAGGGTTCTTTCTCTGTTGACGTTTCGTTGTCTATGTCACGCCGCGCTCGACTTCCTCCCGGGCCGGCTGTTCGGCGGCGAGGAGGCGGTTGAGCAGTTCGAGTTCCTGATAAAGCGACAGGCGGTAGGCGGTGTGGTCGACCGCCTGGCCGTCAATCTGGTACGACGGTTTGCCGCCGGGTGAGGTGATGGTCAGCGCCTCCAGCTCGGCAAGGATCACAGATCGGCGGGAGAGGAGCGGGTGAGACATGGTGTGTTGAAAGAAGGGATGTTGCCGGAGCCAAATTCCCCGGTCGCCCTGCGACCGCGTCCCCCCCTTAGGAAGGGGGGGTAGGGGGGGTCGCTCGGTCAGCGCACGGAACGATCGATTGCAAGTGGACATACTCTTGAACGTTCGCAGGCGGACGGGTTTGGAAGCGGGGTCAAGTTCGCTGACAATGCGACCCCCCCCGGCCCCCCCTTGCTAAGGGGGGGAGAGTCGCTGCGCGACTTGGAGGTTCGACATATTTGCCGTTAATACACATCTTACGGCGTGTTCTTCTCCATATACCGCGGCTCCAGCGTGGCCGTCGCGCCCCGTTCGCTCGCCTTCCAGCGAAGGACGACATCGTGCGTGAATTCGACCTCCGAATTCGCCGGTGCCTGATTCACCGACAACGGCCAGTTCTCCATGTAGGCGAACGCTTTCGAAATATCGCCAATGAACCAGTGGTTCTTGTTCGCCAGCCGGGCTGTCAGCAGGTTGCTGCTGACGACCTGATAACCGGTCACCGGGTTCGTCGCGCTCGTCTCGGTCGGATTGCCCGCCGTCGCGAAGCCGGGCGTCTGCACCCGGATCTCCGTCGCGTTCACAATCCGGCGTGCCGTGTACAGCAAGTTTCGCGAGACGACCAGATGCCGGGGATCGGTCAGGATCGGCTCCCCCGTGTACGGGTCGACCAGGCCGGCCATCGTCTGTTCCGCTTTGTCGAGACTCGTCCAGTCCACCAGCGGATTGACCGTCGCCGTGTTGATCCACGGGACCGCCGTCTGGTAAGTCGCATAGGTCGTCCCCTTCCAGCGGTAGCGGTGCGCGGGGGTGTTTTCGTCGATGAGGCAGTCAATCACCCGCTTCTCTTTGTTGACCCCCAGAAAGTTCCCCACCTCGGCGGTTCGTTGCACGAGCAGGTTCGTCCGATCGAAGAAGACCGCCTCGCGGGTGAGGCCGACGATCAGGCCGCGCTTGGTGGTCGCGGGGGTTTCGATATAGTCCTCGGCGATTCCCGCCTGTGGGTACGGGCGTCCCTCGGCGACAATCTCGGCTTCATCGCCGAGCTTCGCCAGGCCGGCGATCTTTTCGCCGTTGAACTGCGTGGGGATCGTCTTCACCAGCGGCGTGAAGACAAACGCCTCGGACTCGAACGCTTCGAGAATGGCGTTGTAGACGAGCTGCCCGCTGATTCGGCTGAAGGTGCCAGCGGTGATCGCGCCGGTCTCTTCGAGCAGTTGCAGGCTGTGTCCCTCTCCTCCCCGGCGGGGATTCCACGAATCGACCAGTTCACGCCCATCGGGAATGAACTGCTCGAAGAGTTCGCGGATGGAGAATTCTTCCAGACGCAGTTGGCGGGTGCGCAGCGCTTCGCCAAAGTCGTCGAAGAATCGTTGGGGACGGGAGTCCTTGACGGCGGCGTCGTGCAGTCGTCGGAGTTGTGTGGTCTTGATCATGGGGAACTCTGTGGTGTGTAAAAGAAGAAGGTCAATACGAAACCATGGCGAGCGGGGTGGCGTCAGCCCCCTGCCTCACCGCAGTTGGTACGCCGCGATGTAATCGACCGACACGATTTCGCTCGCGGCGGAGCCCGCTTTCGCGTAGACCCCCGCCTGAATCGCGGGGAACGCGGCGAGCGAGACAGTGTGTTTGACCGGTTGCCCGTTCACATCACGAACGGCCGCGTCGTCAACGTAAAAGGTGACCTCGGCGTTGAAGGCGTCGATTGGCTGAATCTCCACCCGCAGCGTCTGAGGAGCGGTTCCGCCAGCGGGGGTGGTGCCGACGGTGATGGTTTGAACCGCGCCTCGGGCCGACACGCAGCGCCAGACCGAATCGCCATCGACTTTGAAAATCCCCATTCCATGAAAACTGGCGCGAGGACCGGTGCCGTTGTCCTGCAACAGGTCGGCGGAACCGAGGACGTCGGCGAGGCCAGCGAAGAGGTTGGCGGCGTTGATCGCGGCTTCGGTGTATTGCAGCCGAGCTTCGAAGAAGATTGGTTTGTCGTCGGCGGGGCGATAAGGGCGCTGGGTGGTGGCGACGGCGCATTCGTTGTTGTCGACGGCACCGGTGGTCAGCAGCACCGCGCCGCCAGTCGACGAGGCACCCGCCGCGACCGAAGCGCCGGCGTCCGCCGCCAGGGACGTCCAACGATGTGGCGACAGATACCATTCGAAGTCTTCGAAAAAGCCAAACATGCGACGGTCGCGGAGATCGTGAGGAAGATCGAGCAGCTTCATGTGAATCCCTTGTGGTAAGAACGAATCGTGAGAATGAAACCATGGCGAGCGGGGTGGCGTCAGCCCCCTGCCGATCCCGCACTACTTCACCGCCGCAACAAACCCCTTCAGATCCTCCGGCAGTTTCAGCGTGTGTTCGACGCGATCGTGAAGCGGGGGAGAGCTGTGAGGGCGCTGGCGTTGCGCGGTGTCGCGGGAGGGCCAGCTTTCGATCAACTGCCGACGGGCGTCGTCGGTCGCAAGGGCCGACAGCGCGGCGAGCCGATGGGTGTCGCAAGCGCGGTTGTGCAGCTCCAACAGCGTGCGGCACTGCGCGTCGGTTTCGAGTTTGGTGACACGTTCCAGCAGATCGTTCAAATCACGCGGCGGCGCGGGTTTGGAACGGTCGGCGAGTTGTTTGGACAAATGGTCGAAGAGAGCCGGGTGGTCGAGATCGGGCTGGTCGGCGATTTGTTCGACGATCCCTTCGAGGATTCCCTTCAAGAGCGCGGCACGGACCGAGCGGGGTTCGTTGGCGTCGGCGATTTCGAGCGTGCGGTCGCGCAGCGTTTCGAGCAGGGGATGCGCGAGCAGTGTGTCGAGTCGCGCGTGTTCACAGAGTTCTTGCAGCGTGGCGGTCATGGGGGGGTTCTCCGATTCAAACAGACCAAGAGAGGTGGCGGGGTTCTGGACGATGTCGACGGAATGCACGCGGTCGATCGATTCGACGATGAACTGGCCATCGCGCTGAATGACGCGACCGACCGCGTTGTGAGAGAGTCCGAAGCGGCAGGGGTTACGCTCGGCGGCCTCGGCGATCATTGGGGCCTGCGGATG
>JAPLOC010000501.1:7711-10087 GCA_026692825.1 Planctomycetota bacterium
CTGCGGATGCGAGCGTAGGAAGTGCAGGTCGCCGAACACGCCGGTTTCGCGCACGCCAACCGAAGTCAGCCAGCCGAAACCGTCGGCGACACAACGTTCCCCCGCCGCTCCGGACGGGCGGGGATGATCCAGATTCACGGCGAGTCCCTCATAGAGGTACGCGGCCTGATTGAGAGCGGCGTCGCTGTAGACGCGGTGATTGCGGCTGGTGCGTCCAAGGATCTTGACGCCCCGAATGACACCGGCGTCGCGATCGACCGTGGGGGATTCACTGAAGGTGAGTTCGAGCAGCGGAGTGGACATGAGGCCTTTCAAAAATGAGATGTTTTGGCGAGCCGGTCGGCGTCAGCCGCCGGGTTTTTTGCACGGTGCGATTGAAAGTCGAAAACCCGACGGCTGACGCCGGTCGGTTCGCCATGAGAGCGGCTTAGGTGGACGACGATGACGGTGGCTGGTCATGCGACTGCTGCCCGCCCGCCTCCTCCGCCATTTGCCGGCGTTCGACTTCAAACTCCAGTCCCGCCTGGGACGCGGCGGTTCGGCGCGACAGGATCCCGGCTTGCAGTTGCAACGCCTGGGTCTGCGCGAGGGCGAGCGGGTCGCGGGAGGCGACCGCTGGCGTTCCGATTCGCAGGTCCAGCCGGGAAACAAGTTGTTCCCAGGGGAGCGCGAATCGGTCGAACCGCCCGGCTTCCCAGGCGAGACGGAGAACTTTCCAGCAGAGACTTTGAAAGTGCCGACGGAAGAACTGCTGATCCGCTTCCCGAGCCTTCACAAAAGGAGACTCGGCGACCAGGGTCGAAGCGTAGTTGGCATTGCTGGCGTCGCCCGAAATCAGATACTCGGGCATGTTCCAGCGGAGTCCGATCGAACGGAGTACGTACTGGGCGACTTGCAGAAAGTGCGGAATGCGTTCGGAGCCAAGCGGACCCGGTTTGTATTCGAGTCCCGCCGACGGTCGCAGGATTGTCCCTGGCGGATACCGGCGGACCCGTTCGTAGCCTGTGCCGGCGGGAGATGGCCGTTCGCAGACGGGAAGTTCTCCCCGGGGATAGCCCGAAACCAGCGTCTCCGCCGATCCTGGCTGGAGGATCCAGGCGATGGCGGCTTGCAGCGCGGCCCCTTCGGCGGTGTTTCGGCGGAGAATCGCCTCGGAGACGCCCCGTTTGGCATTGCGGGGGACATTTCGGCGGACGTGTTCAACACGCGGGGCGGGGACGTAATCCCAATCGCGGCCGGCAGCGTCGTGGATGATGTGGTAACCCAACGGGGTCGCCGGTTCGTCGAGACGGGTGTGAACGCCAAACGACCAGCTTGAAGCGAACGACTCACCGACGCCGAGCCAGTCTTCGAGTGGCCGGGGCCGGGCGGGTTCGGTGATTTGTTCGGGTTCGAGAAACCGGAGTGCGCAACGGCCGTTGGGACGGGGGACGAGTTGCAGGAACGCCTCTCCCTCTTCGCGACTGCGGGTGTGCAGTTCGCGATCGAGAACGCCACAGAGGTCGTTGTCGTCGAGCAGTTCGTCGAGAACTTGTTGGGCGGCCCCTTTGAGATTTTCGGGGGCCGAGTCGCCTGCGATTTTGAACGTGAACCCGGGCCCGAAGGTGTAGTTGGCGAGCGCGTCGAGCGCACCACCGGCGACCGGCGTGATGAGCGCCAGTCGGCGGGCAGCACCGCGAATACGGGCGAGATCGTGTTCGGTTTCGAAGAGCGGTCGGCAGCGGCCGTCGCGACGGTCGTCGAACAGCGCGCCGGGGGAAGCTGTCGCGATATCGTCGCCCGGCGAGTTGCCTCGACAATCGATGGGTTCGCCCCACGCTTCAGGCAACGCGAGTGAGAAGAGAGCGGTGTGGGATGCGGAATTCATGGCAAGCCCGGCGTCTCACGACGTTGGGGCGGGTGTGATTGGGTGACCGCGATAAGTCCATTATCCCACAGGAATTTTGAGTTGCCCAGAGGGAATCGCGCGCATCTGGAAAAGTGCGCGGGATTTCGAGGTGGCCCCCATTGTCGAGACCAGAACCGGGCATTCCTTAGAGAGACAGGCCGAAAGCCAGTCGCCCCCCACAGGTGACGCCCCAGAAAAGAGACCTACTCGCCCCGCAGAAAGATCTCTCGACCGACGATCGCCGCCGACGCGTTGAACCGGTCTTCAAGTCGATTTTCGGCCAGGAACTTTGGTTTCTCACCGTGCTTATAGACCACTGTCGTGCCTTCGCGGTCCGGCACGTAAATGCGCCCGGCGGCTGCCACGGGAGAGGAATAGACGTCGGTGATTCCCGGCAGCCGAAACGCCCCCGGGCGATCGCCTCCCGACTGCGGATCGACGCCAATCAAGACCCCCTGGTAGTGATGCAGAAAGTACAGCGTTCCACC
>JAPLOC010000502.1:0-520 GCA_026692825.1 Planctomycetota bacterium
CGTCCCCGCCGATTTGCCGACCCTCAAGCGAATGACGATTGAGGCGTTTGACGGTGTGTCGATCGATCAGGGCATCGAACGGGTTCACGGCGAGATCCATGGGCACAACTGGCAATGGCGTAAAGCACGGCATCTGGACGACGACCTGCGGCGGGATCCTCACGGGATCTTCGTTTTAGCGGGAGGTTCAAACGAGCCTCTGGGCTATGTCTCGACTTGGTGTGATCGGGATGCTGGAATTGGGCATGTTCCCAACGTCGTGGTGGACGCTTCCGTTCGCGGGCAGGGATGGGGACGAAAGCTCCTGGAGTACGCGCTGGAACACTTTCGTCAGGCGGGCCTGACTCATGCGAAGATTGAGACGCTCGCACAGAATGCCGTTGGAAATCATCTGTACCAGGATCTGGGGTTTGTTGAGGTTGCGCGACAGGTGCATTTTGTCGCGCGGTTGGGTGAGCGCGAGGTGGATTCGCCGTGAGTCAGGGGGCAGGAGCAGGGGGCTTACGCCGCCCCGCTCGCC
>JAPLOC010000502.1:528-883 GCA_026692825.1 Planctomycetota bacterium
GGGGGCAGGAGCAGGGGGCTTACGCCGCCCCGCTCGCCTGAACTCAGCCGCCGCCTGTGATTTCCATCAGGTCGCCGAAGCGTTCGAGAACGCGGATTTTCAGTGCCGCGAATTCTGGAGAATCGAATTCGCCCGAACGGACCAGCTCCTGGGCATGGTCGCGGGTGGTCGCCAGTAGTGGTTCATCGCGTACCAAATCCGCCGCCAGCAGTGGCAGGTCGCCATGCTGGCGAGTTCCCAAAACGTCGCCTGGCCCGCGGAGTTTGAAGTCGGCTTCCGCCACGTCGAACCCGCTGGCTTGTTTCTCCAGGATCTCCAGCCGCGACGTCGTTTCCGGAGTCGCGACACCGGAAAA
>JAPLOC010000502.1:908-4691 GCA_026692825.1 Planctomycetota bacterium
CACCGGAAAAGAGGAAGCAATATCCCTGGTACTGTCCGCGTCCCACCCGGCCGCGTAATTGGTGGAGCTGCGCCAGCCCAAACCGCTCGGCGTCGTACACCACCATCAGCGTGGCGTTGGGAACATCGACTCCCACTTCAATGACGGTCGTGCAAACCAGCGCCTGGATTTCCCCCTCGCGAAACGCCTGCATTGTCGCCTGTTTTTGTTCTGCGGAAAGTTGCCCGTGCAGAAGCCCGAGTTTGACGTCGCGCAGGGCGCCTGTCTGAAGTTCTGCGAAGACCCGCTCGGCGGCCGCCGGCTCGGTGCGCACGACGGCGTCGCCTGCATGGGGCGTGGCATCGACAACGGCTGCTCCCCCTTCAATTCGCGGACAGACAATGTACGCCTGCCTGCCGCTGGCGATCTTCTTGCGGATGAAATCCCAGGCTTTCGCCCGATTGGGTTCCGGTGGAACGCGGTGGGTTGAGACCGGCTGGCGTCCAGGTGGGAGTTCGCGCATCACCGACAGCTCCAGATCGCCAAACTGTGTCAGGCACAGGCTCCGCGGGATCGGCGTCGCCGTCATCACCAGCGTATGGGGCAACATGCCGTCGACTGCGAACTGCGCCCGTTGCCGTACACCGAATCGATGCTGTTCATCAATGACCACCAATCCGAGTCGCGCGAACGACACATCTTTTTGAATCAGCGCCTGTGTCCCTACGATCAACTGCGCCTGCCCGTTCCGGATCCGCTCGTGGGCCTGCCGACGCTCGCTGGGTGTCAGCGACCCTGTGAGCAGAAGTCGCTCCACCCGGCTGTTAGCAAGACAGCGCTCCAGTGTCGCCCAGTGTTGCTGCGCCAAAACTTCGGTGGGAGCCATCAAGCCCCCCTGATAGCCGGCTGCGACGGCCGTCAGCAGCGCATAGATGGCCACGACGGTCTTTCCCGCCCCGACGTCGGCTTGCAGCAGTCGGTGCATCGCCTGACCCGATGCCAGATCGGTGCAGATCTCGGAAATGGCGAGATCCTGCCCTCTCGTGAACGGGAACGGAAACAACCGACGGATGCGGGCGTCAACCTTGCTCGACGCGGGAAATACCGGCGCGTTCGACAGCCGTTGCCATGCGCGACGCCGGAGCGCGATCCCCAGTTGAAACTCCAGCAGATCCTGATACGCGACCCGGTGCAGTCCTTTGCGATAGTTTTCGATCGTGGTGGGCAGGTGGACCAGCCGCAACGCTTCGGGCAAACCGGGAAGAGAATTCCGGGCGCGAAAGTCGGCAGGGAGTGTGTCGGCGACCAGCGGTGCGAATTCTTCGACGGCGTTTCTCACGATCCGCCGCATTTCGTGCATTTTTAACCCTTCGGTCAGCCGATAACGGGGTAAAACCCCCCCGTTGGCTTCCGAATCGTCGGGATCGAGCCACTGGACATGTGGATTCCCAAACTCCCACCTCCCCGCCCGCCGCTTTGGTTTCCCGGAAAATATCACGAAATCGTTGTGGCGGAATCGCTGGAGGATCCAGGGTTGATTGAACCACAGGCCGCGAACGTAGTTTCCGTCGCACTCAATTGCGACGCCGGTGAGAGTTCCCCCTTTTTTGGTTTGCCGACCGTCGAGATCGACCACCCGACCCCGCACCTGGCACGCGACATCTTCGACGATGTCGCGGATCTTCGTCACCCGGGTGAGATCCAGGACATCGCGGGGGAGAGTGAACAACAGGTCGCTGACGGTACGGATCCCCATTCTCGCGAGGTGTTCGGCACGCTGGGGGCCGACACCGCGCAGGAACTGCAAGTTGCGATTGAGGGGAGATTCGTCCACGCGTCGTCAGCAGGAAGAAAAAGAAAGCGTTCTGAATGTTGCAATCATCCAGAACGCTTTCGGTTGCCATGACAGGAGTGCGGGCCAACGCTTCCTGCCACCGCAAGAGAAGTATTTAGCAATCTTCGCGCCGCAAAGCGAGTATCAATTCCCTGGCAACACAAGTGTTTGCGAATTCTTCACTTGAAAAGCTGTTTCCAGCAATTCGGCCCGTCGCGAAAAACATGTTTCACGTACTGCCACAACCGGACGACCCGCAAAATGCTGCGACTGGAGCGAAATGACACAGTCAAATCTGTTCAATTCTGCCCCACAATCACTGCCCCCGTACGACTGCGGTTTTCCAGTCGCGGGAGGATCTGTGGCGATTATGGGGTCTTTTCCGCCGCGTTGTCCTCGGTTTTCTTGCTTGGTTTCTTCTTGTTGAACCCGAACGGGTCTTCCGCGTCGACTTCCGCTGGCTTGGATTCCATCTCCTCATCGGGTTTTGCAGTTTTCGTGCCTTTTTTCGTCTTCGACGTGTTTTTCGCCGTCGCCTTCACCGGTTCGCGCGTTTTCTTCTCGCGCTTGCCCGCAATTTCGTCAGCCGTGAGGGGGTTCTCCAGTTGGATCGCCACCATGCTGGGAAGGAACTTCCCCCCCCGGGTGGTCCCCTCCAGCTCGACCGCCGCGCCGGCACGAATCAAGTCAAACTGATTCGTATGCACTCGAACCTCGACTTCACCCCCTTGCTCAAAATTCAGCTTCTTCTGGGATCCGCCCACGTTGATCATCAGAGCGTCTTTTTCCGCCGCCACAATCTGGCCCGCCAGATGAAACACCTCAGCGGAATTCGAATCCCGCTGAAAACCTGCCGCTGGCGTCGCCGATCCGTGGTAAATCTCGAACTTCCTGGCAAACAACTCCTTGTTCGATTCCACTGCAGATTTTGTACTCACAAACACCTTCGGCTGCAACAGTGTCGCATCCCCCGGCGCGGTAATCGAGACATTCATCTTTGGCGTCACCAGCAGCGGGGACATCGTCTCGCCCCCCTCCTTTTCAATCGTCAGCAACGCCGCCTTCCCCTTCATCTCGACCTCGGTGATTTTTCCCGCGATCTTTTCCGGTTCCGGCGTATTCTTCTTGCCCTTGGCCCCTTGCGCAAACGCGCTTGATGCCCCGCAGGTCGCGACCACCGCGACGCACACCAAACAGACCGACCACGCAAACCACCCCAATCGATGGATTGGGGAAAATGCCAGTAGACGTTCGCCAGACGACATTGTTGGTCCTCAGGGATCGCGGGGGTGCGGACGATGTCGGAATCCGAACCGAATTCTGCCGACATAATCCAACCGTTCCAGTCTACCGCCCCGTCAACGCCACGCCAAGCGCTCCCCCCACTTGACGTCGTTTTTCCCCGACACCTATAACCGCTGTCATGTCCCTCATCGAAATCAACCACAACCCCTCCCGTACCGAACTGAAACTGTTCGGCGGTCTGTGGTTGCCGATCGCGCTGGCGCTCTTCGGCTTCAGTCTGTACCGCAAGCACCCCGAGTCTCCCTGGCCCTGGGTGCTGTGGGGAATCGCGGCGGTCAGCGCTGTTGTCGGTTGGGTGTCGCCTGCCGCGATCCGCTGGGTCTACGTCGCGGCGATGTACATCGCGTTTCCAATTGGCTGGGTCGTGTCGCATATTCTGCTGGCAATGATCTTCTACGGAATGTTCACCCTGTTTGGACTCGTGATGCGGCTGCGCGGTCGGGACGTTCTCGGTCTCACATTCGACAAGTCGGCTGAGACCTACTGGACCCCTCACGCCCCCGTCACCGATCCCGCCCGTTACTTCCGTCAATTCTAAAGCGTTCCGCGAAAGTGCCGCATGACCAGTCCCACTCCGTCGGATCCGAATCCCCCGCGTCAGACGACCGTGCCCGAAAAGCCGTCGTTCGAACAGCAGGCGGTGGAGGCCGAGCCGGGGCTCATCA
>JAPLOC010000503.1 GCA_026692825.1 Planctomycetota bacterium
CCTGTGTGTAATGATCACTGTTGCAGCCTAGCGCCATCAGCATTCCCTGGCCGATCGCGACCGCGTCGGCTCCGAGAGCCAGCGCTTTCGCCACGTCGGCACCCGATCGAATTCCTCCCGAGATGATGAGCTGTACCTCGCCCAGCACGTTCATTTCGTCGAGCGCTTCGACCGCCAGCGGAAGCGCCGCCAGCGTGGGAATGCCGGCGTGTTCGATGAAGACCTGCTGCGTCGCCGCCGTTCCCCCTTGCATTCCATCGATGACAACGACGTCGGCCCCCGCCTTGACGGCGAGCTTCACATCTTCGCGAACCCGGGTGGCCCCCATCTTCACGTAGATGGGAACCCGCCAGTCGGTCAGCTCGCGCAGTTCGAGAATCTTGATGGTGAGATCGTCGGGACCGGTCCAGTCGGGATGTCGGCAGGCTGACCGCTGATCAATTCCCTCGGGAAGAGTCCGCATCTTCGCGACCCGCGGGCTGATCTTCTGCCCCAGCAGCATTCCCCCACCGCCCGGCTTCGCCCCCTGCCCGATCACCATTTCGAGGAGGCACTGGTAGACCAGAGTCTTGGACGACTTCCGCTCTTCGGGGGTCATGCCGCCATCCCCCGTGGTGGTCGATGTCCCCATCGCCGTCGCGGCCCGTCCGAGCGATTCTTTGACGTTCGCCGACAGCGCCCCGAAGCTCATGCCGGCGATCGTGATCGGAATCTCCAACTCGATCGGCTGCTTGGCATGCCGGGTTCCCAGCACCGTCTTCGTCGCGCATTTTTCGCGATAGCCTTCCAGCGGATAGCGCGACGCCGACGCCGTCAGGAAGAGCAGATCGTCAAACGTGGGGAGTTGCCGTTTCGCCCCGAGACCGCGGATTTCGTACAGCCCATGCTCGGCGGCGTGGTGAATGTATTCGAGCGTCTGCCGACTGAAGCTGAAGCTCTCTTCTTTACGGATCGGCGGAGTCATGAATAGGCCTTGTGGTCTGCGCCGGCGTGCCAGTGATACAGCGAGCGGGCCGACGCGACCCGTTTGAACGAACCGGGGTCGCGCTCCAACCGAGCGGCTGCGAGCAACCGGGCGATGGTCGCGCGATCGTCGGCGGTGAGTGGTTCTTCGCGGGCGTCGGCCCCCAGACTGTGGATGGCCCCTCCCACGTAGATGACGGTCTCGTACAGCGAGTCCCCGAGACTCGGGCCGGCGTCGCCACACACCAGCAGCGTCCCAGCCTGTGCCATGAACGCCGACATGTGACCTACTTCGCCCCCCACCACAATGTCGCACCCCTTCATCGAGATGCCGCAGCGGGAGGAGGCGTCCCCCTCGATGACCACCAGCCCCCCATGACCCGATGCGCCCGCGCATTCCGACGCACACCCTTTGACCCGCACCTCGCCCGACATGATATTCTCGGCGACGCTCCACCCCACATTGCCATGGACGGTGACGCGGGCCTGTTTGTTCATGCCGGCGGTGAAGTATCCCGCGTGGCCGCGAATGTCGACGTCCACGGGCGCGTCGCGACCGACCGCGATGTTGTGAACCCCGAACGGATTCAGGATTTCCACCCGGGCCGAGGTTTCGCCCAGGTCGTGGTGCAGGAACTGATTGATCTCGCGAACGGTCTGTTTTTCGAGATCGAGCGTGATTACACGGTCCATGAGTAGATCTGTTCGGGGACCGGTTCGAAAATGTTCGCCTGCCTGGCGTTGGGCAGGTGGGCCAGCGCCCGATATTCCGAAGAGATCGCCACGTAGTCGTCGGTTTCGGCCACGACCGCCGGCTTGCAGGCGAACGGGTCGCGGACCAGCACCAGCTTGTTGGCCGTCGCCATCAGCAGCGTGAAGAACCCGTCGAGTTCCTCGAAACCCTGACGCAACGCCTCTTCCAGCGTGTTCCCCTCACGCATCCGCCACTCCAAAAATCGGCAGGCGGCTTCCGTGTCGTTGTCGGTTTCGAAGCGGATCCCCTTCTTTTCCAGCTTTCGGCGGATGCTGTACGGATTCGACAGCGAGCCGTTGTGGACCAGACAGAAATCCTCCCCGGCGGTGAAGGGGTGCGCGTGGGCGGGAGAGACCGCCGACTCGGTCGCCATGCGGGTGTGCCCCACGCTGTGCGTCCCGGTCAGCTTCGTGAAACCATACGAGTCGGAAATGTCTTTGGGATGCCCTTCATCCTTGAACATGGAAATCGAACGTCCCGCCGACAGCAGGTGCAGTTCCGGTTCGTGCGATTCGAAGTGCCGACGAAACGTCGCGGCGTCGACGCCGGCGGTGAACAGGGCGTGGCGTTCGCGGGCGATCAGATTGATTTCGCCGCCAAAATGAGCCATCAACCGTCCCCGCAAGTCGCTCCAGTTGTAGTCCGACCGGGGGACGAACAGACTGTAACGACGCAGCAGCCCGGGAGTGGGAGATTCGAACACCGCCAGACCGGCGGAATCGGGACCGCGATCCCCCATGCAGGTGAGCATCGGGACGACGAACTCTCCCAGATTCGCCCGCAATTCGGGCGTCTTGGCGAGAAAACCGACGATTCCGCACATCGGGAGTGACCGGAGACGAGGGGGGAAACGGGGGTGGGGTCGGCGAGTGCGGATGCAGTGTAGAACACGCGGCAAGAGGTTTCCATGGAGTGACGAGTCTGACTTCGTCTGAAGGGCGAAGCCGCCATGGCTTCGCAATTCAATCAAACGCATCCCGGTCTGTGATTGCCGCCCCCGGCGAACCGGCCAGCGTAAGCTGCCGGGTGATTCGGGATTCTCACGGGACCGCTTTTCCAGTCGTTCAACCGTATGTTAGCATTCCACCAATGCCACTCCCTTTCCCATTCCGCCGCTCACTTGCTTCACCTCACTGCGGGTTCCCCTTGCCGGAATCAACCGCCCAGTTTCGTTGCCGGACGGCCGACTTTCGGTGCATGTCACCTTGTTGCTTTAGCAAACGGACACAGAGCCGATGAAACTCGAATCGATCCGATTGAAGAATTTCAAGGCATTCAAAGACGCGGAGCTGCGCGATATTCCGCGGATGTGTGTGTTGGTGGGGGCAAACGGCACCGGCAAGTCGACGCTCTTCAGTGTCTTTGGATTCTTGAAAGACGCGCTGACGGAAGATGTGCATGTCGCTTTGACACGCCTTGGTGGCGGTCGCGGGTTTCAGGAAGCACGGAGTCGCAATACGACCGGCCCCATCGAATTCGAATTGAAGTTCAGAGAGGAGGAGAGTTCACCACTGATCACCTATTACCTGGCGATCAACGAAGAGGAAGGCGTGCCGATCGTAGAACGTGAAATTCTGAAGTACCGGCGGGGAAGCAAGGGGCAACCCTGGCACTTTCTCGATTTCACCCGGGGGCAGGGACAGGCGGTCACCAACGAACCCGACAATGTGCTGGATGAACAGCAGCTTCAATACGAAGAACAGGTACTTAAGTCCGCAGATACTCTGGCGGTCAAAGGGCTGGCACAATTCAAGAAGTTCCCCGCCGCCATGGCACTGGGGGAGTTGATTACGAACTGGCATGTTTCCGATTTTCATATTCAACGCGCCCGGCCGGAACAGGAAGCGGGGCATGCTGAGCATCTTTCCACTCATGGGGAAAACCTGGCGCTCGTGACCGAGTTCCTCTACAAACGCCATCCCGAGACATTCGGTCGGATTATCAACCAGCTCGCGAAACGGGTTCCAGGTATATCACGCGTCGAAGCCAAGACGACGGAGGAAGGCCGGGTCCTGTTGCGGTTTCAGGACGGTTCGTTTCAGGATCCGTTTCTGGCCCGCCACGTATCCGACGGAACCATCAAGATGTTCGCGTATCTGGTACTGCTGTACGACCCGAGACCCCATCCACTGCTCTGTGTGGAAGAACCAGAGAATCAGTTGTATCCAAGATTCCTGTCGGAATTGGCTGAGGAATTCCGGGACTACTCGCGCAGGGGAGGGCAGGTGTTTATCTCCACGCATTCTCCAGATTTTCTCAACGCGTGTAAACTGAACGAAGTCTTCTGGCTGGTAAAGGAAGAGGGATACACCAGTGTCCATCGCGCTTCCGACGACCAGCAGGTGAGCGCATACATGAATGACGGTGATCAAATGGGATATCTCTGGAAACAGGGGTTCTTTTGTGGAGTCGACCCTCAATGAGCGAAATCGTGTTTCTCCTCGAAGAATACTCAGCCCAAGCCATGCTGGAAGGTCTCCTGCCGCGACTGTTGCCACCGCAGTTCACCGTTCGATATATCGTCTTCGAGGGCAAGCAAGACCTGTTGACACAACTTGTCCGGAGATTGAGGGGATATCAGGGCACAAACGTTCATTTTGTCATTCTCCGCGACAAGGACGCCGCTGATTGCAAAAAAGTAAAGCAAGAATTGCGGAAGAAATGTGTGCAGGCTGGTAAACCGAATGCTCTGGTTCGAATCGCGTGCCACGAACTTGACGGCTGGTATCTCGCGGACCTGTCCGCAGTGAGTTCGGGATTAGAGATCGGTGGTCTTGCGAAAGAGCAGAATCGATCCAAGTTCCGCGTTCCAGACGATCTTGCGAATGCGGCCGAAGAACTCGGGAAACTCACCAAGGGAGTTTATCAAAAGATCGCTGGTTCGCGCGCGATCGGTCCCCTGCTCGATCTGGATAACTCTCGATCGCGCAGCTTCTCAGTCTTTGTGGCTGGAATCAGACGACTCATTTCCGATGAGAAAAGTCCGCCACGTTGACTTCGAACTTTCGGATTGGCCGGTGTCAAAGAGAGCGGTGTCGGCGGTCAACAGGAGGTCTTCGATCGACTGTTCAAGACGTGGACTGTTGTTTTCCTCCCCAGTTACTGCATTATTCCATCTCCGGAGTCGACCCCAGGACGACGTTAAACTTCGCCGCCAGTTCGCCAATTTTCGAATCGGGGATCGCCTGAAAGTCAGCCATCAGAGCGGCGCGGTCTTTCAGATCGCGAACCCCCTTGAGAACTCCGTCGCCGTCGTTTCCGGGATGACCTTGAATGTAGAGTTGCGTGGTGAACTTTTCTCGCCCTTTGATCTTGACCGCGACGTGAATGTGCGGCGTGCGACCGGGGTATGGAACAGGCTTGATCGTGCGGAAGTAGTATTCACCCGCTCGGTTCGTCAAAAATCGGCCGAATCCCTGAAAATTGGAGTCCCGCTTTTCGGCGTTCCCACTCTTGGTGTGCAGATAGGCACCATGGGCGTCACATTGCCAGATCTCAATCACCGCGCCACGAACCGGGTCACCCATCGCGTCGAGTACCTTGCCCGAAAGGTGGGTGATCTCTCCCACTCCAGGAGTGATTTTCTCGTTAATGATCAACAGATCATTGTCCGTGTCGAGCGGGAGATGATCCGGGTAGAACGGCCCCTCTGTCTGGGTGGGGGTTTTCGTCAATTCCTCAGCGAACAGACCGGGAACGACAAACAGATTCAAGGCGGCTGCCGCCGACGTGGTTTGCAGAAAACGACGTCGGTTGGACGGGAGACTGGGAAGCGACATCGGCGACTCACTTGTTGAGATGGCAGTGGCAACTGAAATTCCAGTCGTTCCATCATGACGGAAACCGCCGACGAATTCCACAAGTTCTCGCCGATTCGGCGAATCGGAATTGTGTGAACCAAAACGGTCATGATCTTGGACAGGTTCTAATCGTGTTGTGGGTCAGCCGGGTTGCACTTGCCCTGTTTCTCGGAAATTCGTAGCTTTCGGCGCGATGCGCGGAGGATTCCGTGCGGTCAGTCCGCCCGACTCCGAGGCGGTCGCAATGCCAGCGACCGGATGAAGGATCGAACTCGTTTCAAAGGATGTGAATGATGCGTCGTTGTGTTTGGATTTTGACGTGCTGTGTCGCCGCCTGGAGCGGAATGTTCTCGAGGTCGGCCACTGCGGGGACAGTCTACAGTGCCCACAGCGAAGTCAATCTCATGCTGACCGCGATTCTTGATGGGAATTCGGTCCCCGTCGTCGGCCTGCCCGCCGGACTTGATCTGGAGATGTTCGCAATTGTCGGAGATTTCGCGGCTTCGTCGGGGACCGGTTTCGCGACCGCATCCGCCGATGGGTTGCTCAATGGTGTCACTCCCGTAACAGGGTTGTATTCCGGAAGTTTCGATCTCGGGGATTCGCTGTTCCAGTCGCTTTCAGCGGACGGTGGAACTGTCTCGCCAGCGGATTTCGCTGCGAGTGTCGGGTTCTTCGTCACTGGGATTGCCGGTACAAACTCCACCCTGGAAACTTACACCCTGCGATTTCAACTGTCGTACGCCTACCAGATCTCGTCCACAGTTGACGACCCTATGACGGAATTCGCCTACGCCCAAGAACTGATTTTCGCCATCGACGGATTCGGGAACGATTTACTGCAGGTTTACGACCTTGTGGACTTCACCAATTCCAGCAGTGATTCGGGCGTCGTGACATTCGACCTGGTCATCGATCCTTCGTCGTCAAATGGCTTTGGGTTGTACCATTTGTCGGGCGGAGATCCTCCCCCAGCCCCGGAACCGACAACCCTTGTGTTGGCGGCTTGCGGTGGCCTGGGATTGGCGTTCCGGAATTGGAAGAAGCAGACGCAACGTCGCTGTGTCAAATAGAGCCGGTGGCCCGCGCTGTTGCTACGCAGAGCCGCGCCCGTCAGCAACCGGTATCAGTTGGCCGCTGCCTGACGGGCGCGGCTCTGGCTCGTCGATCGCATGTCCCACCGTGGAAAAACTGGATACCAGTCGAACGCAACGACTTTACCAATGGTGCCGGGGCGATCGTCGACGGGTAGTTCCCGTGGCGCCGAAGCGACGAACAATGGATTGCGTCGTGACTCGACGCGGTCCAATTCGCACGGGAGAAATCCAATGCTTCGTCGTCATCTGGTCACCTGTCTGATTCTCGCCGGCAGTGGAATCGCCATCCTGGGAGCGGGGGATTCCGCAGAGGCATCGGGCCAATTCTTGTGGCGATACTCCCGGCAGATGACCCCCGCCCGCCACGCGAACCCCGCCCGGCGTGAACAGTGCCAGCCACATGTTGCGTACGGACGGGGCGGGTTTCATTACGGCCGTAATGGATACACCTACCAGGGGTACGGTTATCCCGTCGGGACGCTCACGGGGTCGGCCTTGGTCTCGCCGATGGGGGTCACCAGCGGCCCCAACGTCCCCCCCGCCCCCATCCGGTCGACTGAGACACTTGAACTGTCCCCGCTGCCGGCCCCCGGTGCGGACGCCCCACTGCCGGAACTCGATGAATAACGGGAGTTATACTCTGCGCGGTCCGCGTTGAGACATTTTGATGGAGCCGCGCCCGTCAGAATGCGGTGTCTGAAAGCCGCTTCCTGACGGGCGCGGCTCGGATACGATTCCTTCTGTTGTGCTGCGCGAAAACCTAATTCCCGTTCGTCGCCGGGGCGACCGACTTCTCCCAGAGTCCAATCGTCTCGCGAATGAAATGCGCCTGGACCGCGATTGACAGATCGAGGGGGTGATGCACGGTCCGTTCTTCGTATAGCGTCTGAATGCGTTCGTCCTGTTGGACCTTCCCGACGACCAACCCCACAAGAATCGGGGTGCCGGCCTCTTCGCGATGCGAGTCGGCGGTCTCCAGCATCACCGGGCCGCCACTGTCGCCGCCGTGGGCCGACATATCGAGCATCAACAACGGGTGCGGCGGGATGGGTGTCACCGGGTAGCTCGCGAGCGACGCGTGTCGGGCGAGGGGAAAGCCGGCCGGGTTCGCTTCGACGCGCGCCGGATATCCAAACGCCAGAAATCGCCGGCCAATCCGCACCCGCTGTTGCTTGAGTGTCGCTTCGTCAGCGAGGGAGTCAAACGGCAACGGCTGCGCTTCGTCGTCGGGAGGGAGTGTTACCTTCACGACGGCGACATCGTGTTGCGGGTGCCGGGTCCAGAGTGGTTTTCCATTCGCGCGAATCGCGACGGGTAGATCTCGACGCTGATAGGTTCCATCGGGCTGAGGGAGTCGGAGAATGATGGGGGCGACTTCTCCCGGAATCGGATCAAACACGTGATTGGCCGTCACCAGCAGCGACTCGCGGGCTGCGGCATTCACTCCCGATTTGGGCACAATCAGAAAGCCGGTCGCCGTCGACGCGTCATGCTGGATCTTTACCGTCGCCAGTAGCACTTGAGTCGCGTGATCTTCCGCGAGAACACCGGTCGCATAACTGGAGATGACAAGCAACGTGACAATGTGGAGCGCGATTCGCATGGAAGGCAGCCGCGGGGGAACGGGGACAGGTGAAAGGAAGATGGAAGCGTGGTGATTCAACGCGCGGGCGCGCGACTGAGAATCCGTTCGATGGCGGCGCGGACCCGACTCACGGGGAGCGCGTCGAAACAGGCCATGTGTGCTGGCCCTTTTTTGGGGCAGAGTTTGCAGTAGCTGGCGGCGCAGTCGACACTGGTCGCGACAAGTTCATGCTGCGGCCCCCCCGGGCCGGACAGACGGGGACTGGTGCAGGTGAAGACGCCGACCACGGGCGTCCCTTGCGCGGCCGCCAGATGCATCGGTCCCGAGTCGTTGGATACCGCCAGGTCGACCGCGGTCAGCAGAGCCGCGAGCTGCTTGAGATTCGTTCGGCCAGCGACACTGATCGCCGGGAAGGATGATCCGCTCTCCCGCAGCCTGGCCAGGACCGCGTCAGCGAGTGGTTGTTCCCCGCGTGATCCCACCACCACGACCGACCCCGCCAACCCCTGCACCGCCAAGGCGAAATTCTCCGCGGGCCAGCGCTTGGTCACCCAGCCTGCTCCCGCATGAATCGCGACCACTGGCCGGGGTAGACCGCGAAGCTGTTCGTAGACCCACGCTTGTTCTTCCATGGAGATCGCGATCTCTGCGGAAGGGGGAACCTCGGCGAAACCCAAGTACTCGGCGACCCGCCAATAGCGGAGGTGGGCGGGAACGTCGCGTCCCGTTTCGGGTATGAGATCGGTACAGGTGAATCGCGAACATTCACGGGCCGTCTGCAATCCCATGCGAACCGGCGCGCCGGTCGCCCACGTCATGCAACCCGTGCGCAACAGCCCCTGGAAATCAAAAACCAGGTCAAAGCGTTTGGAGCGCAGCGTTCGCAGCAGTGCCAGGTACAATTTCAATCCGCCGCGACGGTCAAACGGGATCGTCTCGGCGAGACAGGGATGCCCTGCGAGTAGATCCTGAAACTCCCGATTGACGACCCAGGAAATCGCGGCCCCGGGATAGGCGCGGCTCAAGACCCGGGCCAGCGGCAACGTCTGCACGATGTCTCCGAGCGCGCTCGGTTTGATCACCGCGATGCGGCTGGGGGTGAGTCCGCGAATTTCCGCGGCGCGCGAGTTGTGTCCCATCACCAAACGCCCGGCACGGAACTTGTGGCGATGTTCATTCTTCGCTCTGCACCGGTGTCACCAGGGTGCCAATCGAGTCAATGTGGGCGGTGAGAACGTCGCCCGGTTTCAGGAACGTCCCCGTGGTGCTGCCGACGCCTGCAGGGGTTCCCGTCGAGATGATGTCGCCTGGTTCCAGCGTGACAAAGCTGGAGATGAACTCGATGATGGCGGCGACGGGAAAGATCATCAGAGCGGTCGAGGCGTTTTGACGGACTTGATCGTTCAACGACAGACGCATCGGGAGCGACTGGGGATCGGCGATCGCGTCCGCCGAGACGACACATGGCCCGCACGGACAAAAGCTGTCGTGCCACTTGCCGTGCAGCCAGTCGAAGAAGCTGTCTTTCGCCCGTTCCTTCCGAGTCGGGTTGGGTTTGAACTTGCGGTTGGAGATGTCGTTGATGACGGTGTAACCAGCGACCGCGGAGAGCGCTTCCACCTCGGAGACTCCCTTGACGCGCTTTCCGATCACGACGGCGAGTTCGAGTTCCCAATCGATCGCGCCGGGGGAGACCCGGGGAATGCGGATTGGCTGGCCCGGGTTGGTGAGCGTGGTGGTGGGAGGCTTCATAAAGACGTAGGGAAACGTCTCGGCCCGCTCGGCGGCGATCCCGCCCCCTTCCTTAATGTGGTCGGCGTAATTCCCCGCCAAAAGGAACAGTTTGTTGGGCCGGGGGATAGGAACCAATAGGTGCGCGACCGCCGCGGGAATCGCGATCGTCGCGACATCGGCGGCCCCCGCGCCACTCACCCAGGTCGACAACCGCGACACCGCGTCGTGAGCGGTTCCTCCCGGAAGCGACAGAAGTAGATCGTCGCTCTCGGGCACATCGAGCCGACCGCCCACTCGCTGAGCATAAATCGCCGACGCGGCCGCCAGGGGGATCAGTCGATCTTCGGAGTAGAACGCGGCTCGGGGGGTACCGGCGTTGAGAAATCGGCAAAGGCGCATGCAACGATCCTGCGTGGAAAGGGATTCCTGCGAAGAGTCAGCCGCCGACTGTAGAAACGGGCGCGCCGGCTGACAATCGTGCCAGCGTTCGGAAGCGGTCGGATGGAAGATTTCCCGACGAAGTTTCCATTTCTTTCCCTTGCTTCGGTCTTCGCTGGCGTAAACAATCGCGGCACACTTTCCCCTGGAGATCGCATGTCGCAGTCAAGTCAACCCCCCGCCCCCCGTTTTGCTCCCTGGAAAGGGATTGTGTTGCTCCTGCTGGCTCTTGGCGCGGTGTACTTCGCGTATCGACTGTGGCCGGAACCCTCGGAAGAGTCGCGGGGACTCAAGCTGTCGGCGGCGCAGTATGAACATCTCTACGCGTTACGCAACCTGGCACTCGGTGAGATCGAGGCGGCACTCAGTACGGGGGACTTGAAGCACGCGCTGGAGTTACTGGACGAGATTGAACAGATCCTTCCGGGTGATCGATTCGTCACCCAAAATCGGGCAATCACCTACATCGAGGCATTACAAACCGCGGGAAAAGCGACCACCCCGGATGTCACCATTGACGGGGTTTTCGAGGTGATTGAGGCGTTGAAAAAAGCGGAACCCAAGTCCGCGATACCGTACCTGCTGGCGGGCCAGGTCGCGGAGAAGAGTGGCGATGGTGAGCGGATGCTGCCGGAGGCACAAAAGGCGGTGGAGCTGGCACCGAATGACCCGATCGCATGGTATTCGCTGGCGAAAACCGCGGAATTTCTTCCGGATGACGCCGACGTGGTGAAGGGGGCGAAAGTCGCGCTCACCAAGGCCCTCGCGCTCGACCCCACGAACTCCCAACTGCTGCGGTTGCAGGCGAAATCGCTCGCCGAATCGCAGGATCCCCAGGCGATCGACGTCCTCGAGAGGCTTCGCGGTCAGACGGCGCTCTTGGAACTGGTGCGTCGCATGCCCGACACGAAAGAAGATCCCGAGAAAATGATCGACGACGCCGTCGCGGCGGTCAAGCGGGAAGACTGGTCGAAAGCGATGGTCTCCAGCGAACGCCTGGGGAACATCATCAAGCGGCAGGACTGGGTGCGGAGTGACCTGCGTCGGCTGGAACCGAATCCGCTGGCGCATGTGGCGCTCGATTTCAGCACACGGATCGCGTCGGCGGGACATTCGAAATCGCACGAGAGTCAGCCGATTTCATTCCGTGCGATGGAGGGATTGGCCGCCTTCACGTCCGCGACGGACGTGAAGGACTTGAAGCTGGCCGACGCCAACGACGATGGTCAGCTTGACCTCGTATTGCTGTCGGCGAACGGTTTGCGGGTTTTGGCACGGCAGGGGGCGGAGTGGAAACCTTTGCTCGAGTACGTGGCAGAGGGGCCATTCAATCAGGTTCTGGTCGCAGACTTGGACCGGGACGAAACGAATACCGAAAAGAAGCCGATCCCCCAAGGGGAACAAACGCCACTCGCCGACCCGCGTGTGTGTGACACCGCGGACATCGATTTTGTCCTGGCGGGTCCGGGGGGAGTGGTGATCCTCCGCAATGAGCTGGTCACTCAGGGAACAGGCCGCCATCTTGTGGCTGTTGAGCAATTGGAAGCGTTTTCGGCTCAGCGCGATATACGCACCGCAACGCTGGTCGACTTCGACCAGGATGGAGACCTCGATCTGGTTCTTGCGTTGGAGTCGGGAGTCCGGTTCTGGAGGAATCGGGGGGACTTGACCATGGAAGATGTCACGCGGCGATCCCAGGCGTTGCCCGAGAACGTGAAGATCACATCGTTCTTCCCGGCTCCCTGGAATTATGACTGTTTCATCGACATTGTCGCGACGACGGCTGCCGGGCGGGTGGGTTTCTATGAGAACCTGGGGCACTCGACGTTTCGTTGGCAGGAGATGACCGGACGGTTCGCGGAATTCTCAGGGATGAGTGAAGTCGCGGTGATCGATGCCGACGGCAACGCCGACTGGGATCTGGTGGGGGTGGGGAAGGCGGGGGTTGGACTGGCACTGAGTCGCGCGGCGGATGTGGGAACGATCGCGGCGATTGACGTCCGTTCGCTGTCGTCGACCGGCGGGAACCGATTCCTGACGGTCGACTTCAACAATGACTCCTGGTTTGATCTGCTGACGTGGACGAAGGCCGGCGATGGGCGTCCCCAGATTCTTTTGGGTGGCCCCAAAGGAGTTTTCAGCACGGAACCGTCTTCCTCGGTCGGCCTTCCAGGCGGGCCGGTCTTCGCGCTCGCGGCGGGGGATCTGGATCACGATGGGGATTGGGATCTGGCGGTCGCCGGTCCTGAGGGGGTGAAGTTCTTCGCGAACGAGGGGGCGGGGAAGAATCATTGGACGGAGGTGAGACTGCGGGCTCAGCCGGCCGATGACGTGGCGCGGGTGAACCACCTGGGTGGCGGGGGCGGGACGTGCGACGGCAGATTGTCACCGGGCAATTCACGCATTTCGGACTGGGAGAGATTGAGAAGCCCGACATGCTGCGAACGATCTGGACCAACTGCATACCCCAACCGCGCATCGATCGGCTCGAACCGGACATCGCAGTGTGTGAGGTTCAGGTGCAATCGACGTCGTGCCCGTTTCTGTTCACGTGGAACGGAGAACAGTTTGAATTTCTGTACGACTTTCCGTGGGGCGCTCCGCTGGGACTGCAGTTCGCGGAGGGGGTTTTCGCACCGTCGCGACCGTGGGAATACCTGCACATTCCCGGTGAGCGGATGAAATCTCGCGACGGGAAACTGGTGTTGCAGATGACCGAGGAATTGCAGGAGGCGACCTACATTGACCATATGCGGTTGCTGGCGATCGACCATCCTGCTGACGTGGAAGTCTTTTCGAATGAAAAGGTCGGTCCCCCCGAGATTTCGGAGTATCAGATCCACACCGTTCGGCGACGTCGCGCGCCGGTCGCCGCCCGGGACAAGCACGGTCGCGACGTTCTGGATGAGATCGCGCTCGCCGACCTGCGGTTCTTCCGCGGCTTTGACTCAACGCCGCGGACCGGTCGAGTCGATTCGCACTATCTCGAACTCGATCTCGGCGACTTGGGACCGTACGAGCAGTCGAAGAAAATTCAGTTGGTTCTGTCAGGTTATATCTATCCGGTTCCGACTTCGGTCGGGGTTGGCCTGGCGCAAAACGCCAAGAATCCCCCGGGAAGTCCGCCCGCCCTGTGGGTGCCGGATGCTCTTGGGGAATGGCGGGAAGTTCGGCCATTCACCGGTTTTCCGGGGGGGAAAAACAAGACGGTCGTGCTGGACCTGTCCGACGCGTTCTTGACCCGCGATTACCGGTTGCGAATCGCCACCAACTTCGAGATTTACTGGGACGAAGCGTTTTTCACGCTGGATGAATCGCCCGTCGAGGTGCGACAGACTCCCGTGGAACTGACACGGGCCGATTTGCATTTTCGTGGGTTTTCGGAGAGGCGAACTTCGCCGCACAATGGGCCCGACACCTACATTTACGATGTGGTGGAGAAGCGAACCGTGTGGTTGCCGATGGAGGGGAACTTCACCCGGTTTGGCGACGTGCGGCCATTGCTGGAGACCGAGGACGATCAGCTTGTGGTGTTTGGATTTGGTGACGAGTTGACGCTTGAATTCGCCGAGCTTCCGCCACCGCCAGCCGGCTGGAAACGGGATTACATCCTGCACAACGTCGGCTGGGACAAGGATTGCGACCCGAATGTGCTGCTGAGTGGTTCGGTCGAGCCACTGCCGTTCCGGGCGATGACGTGTTATCCGTATGGACCGGATGAGGAGTATCCGGAGACCGCTTCCCATCGCGCGTATTTGAAGAAGTACCAGACCCGGCGGATGGACCGAATGGCCTTCTGGCGGGGGCGGTAGGTTGGGGGTCGGACCGGTGCGGGTTCCTCACCGGAGTTCGTGTGGAGTTTTCGGTGCCACAGCGTCGCAGTTGTCGTGTACGTGAGCCTAACTACCTGTCTAAAATCAATTTCGTGGTTTGTGAAAACGCAGCTACAAATCGAATGATCGGTTTTAGTTCCAAGTCGCCGACGGCGGTTGCCGGTCACGGGGCAAGAGCATGGTGTGGTCGAGGGATTGCCAATGCGTTCCATGAATTATTACTTCATCCTCCCTCGACGTGCGGAGGACGGTCATGAACTCATGGAACTCATTGGCCAGTCCTCAAAAACAAACGCCCGCTTTAATACCAAAATCGGCGGCGTTTCCG
>JAPLOC010000504.1:0-2226 GCA_026692825.1 Planctomycetota bacterium
CTGCGTCCGGGGGTGGGGGACGTCACTCCCGAGAGACTGCTCGACCCACATGTGAGGTTTTTCGAAGAGCGAAACCCCGGGCATGTCGCGGGGGATGAACTCTGCTGCATCGCGCGACTGCGACGCGACAACTTTTCTTCAATCGCGCAGAAACTGATTCGATCGACCGCATTCGCCCGTCAACGAGTCGGATGATGCTGACCACGCTGCTCAACACCGCCTGGATGTGGCAAAGCCGGGGGGAGTCGCGGGCGTTCCACCGCGCCACCCACGACATCGGCACGTGTCAGGAAGACCTCTTGCGCAAGACGCTGCGGAACAACGCGGCGTGCGACTATGGACAGCGATTCGGCTTTGGGACCATTGGGTCACTGAAGGAATACCAGGATCGCGTTCCGATTTGTGACTACGGCACGTTGCGACCGGAAATCGACGCGATCGCCAGCGGACGGCCGGGAGTTCTGACCACTGAGCCGGTCTTGATGATGGAACCGACCGGCGGGTCATCGGGCGGAACCAAGCTGATACCGTATACCGCGACGCTACGCCGCCAGTTTCAACGGGCGATCGCCGCCTGGATGCATGACGTGTTATCGCGCTATCCGGGGGTGCGCGGCGGCAGGTCGTATTGGTCGATCTCGCCGGCCGTCCAGCGACCTCCTCGAACGCCCGGGGGAGTTCGAGTCGGGTTTGACAGTGACACCGAGTATCTGGCGGGCTGGCAGCAATGGGCGATGAGGCGACTTGTCGCGGTTCCCTCCGCCGTCGCGAAGCAGCGAAACATCGAGAATTTTCAGTATGCCACACTCGCCTCCCTGGTGGCCGCCGGCGACCTGTCGCTGATTTCGGTCTGGAGTCCGACCTTTTTGACCGGTTTGATTCGCAGACTGCCGGAATGGTGGGAGCGGATCCTCTCTGACCTTGAAGCGGGAGACTGGAGCTGGCCCGCCCCCGACGCTGTCGACCGGAGCCATCCCTTCCCGCCGCTGAAACTACCGCGACGGGCCGCGATGTTGCGCGACGTGTTCACGAACCACGAACTGCCGGCGGAGCAGTTGGCCCGTGTCTGGCCGAACCTGGCGCTTGTGAGTGCCTGGGGAGACGCGGCGGCGGAGCTGTTCGTCCCCGCGCTTAGGGGGCTGTTCCCCACGGTTCCTATTCAGCCCAAGGGATTGCTGGCGACCGAGGGAGTCATTTCGTTTCCATGGAACGAGTCGGTCGCGCCGGCGCTCGCAGTCTGTTCTCACGTGTTTGAATTTGTTCCAGTGGAATCTTTGCCCGACGTCGGCCAGCCCCCCAGGTGGAGCTGGGAACTGGAGACAGGTGTAAGTTACCGCGTGTTACTCACGACCGGCGGCGGCCTGTACCGGTACGATCTTGGCGATCTGGTCGAGGTGACGGGATTTAGGCAGCGATGCCCGCTCTTAAAATTCGTCGGCCGGGGAACAGTTGGCAGCGATCTGGTGGGGGAGAAGCTGCACGAGGATCACGTCCGCCGCGCGGTGCGAGAGGGCTGTCGCGAATTGGGAATGGAACCCCACTTTGCGTTGGTTGTGCCAATAACCCAACAGTCTCCAGGATATCGCGCACTGCTGGTGTGTAATTTCCGTGCCGACACCCCGGCATCGCAATCCTCGATTGAAGCGCGGCTCGCCACCGCGATTGAACGTGGCCTTCTGGAGAATTCGCAATACCGCTACGCGACTCAATTGGGGCAATTGAGACCACTCGAAGTGCGACTTCTCAAGGCGAGTGCCGAATCGGCTTGGAGCGTGTATGAAGCCGAATGCCGTCGCCGGGGACAGAAAAGCGGCGACATCAAGCCCACGACACTGGTTCAGGGAGCCGACTGGGATGGACTCCTCGATCTGCTCGAACCTCAGCATGCCACGAGCGGGGTAAAATCGGACATTCATTGAGCAACTCCTTGCCGACTCGCTCGGCAGGTGAAGGAGATCGGTGGCTAACCTGGCACCGCGCTCGGAAGCGCGTTCGCGCCCGGTCTCGCCGAAAGATCCGAGCGGGCGAATCTGCGGGCCACCCAATGAATTACCGATTCTCGGCGTCCCTTTACGGCATCTCTGTGGCGTTCGCGATCTCGAGCAACAGTCTCTCCCGGCGGATCGGGCTTCAAACAAGGAGAGACCCAAAATATCGATGGCGTCGTACGAGGAGTTGCTCGAATGGAGCGGACGCCGGTGGCGGAGCGACGAACGGGGAGCGATC
>JAPLOC010000504.1:2233-7958 GCA_026692825.1 Planctomycetota bacterium
GGCGAAAGCGGCTCCCAGCACTACAATTCACTTGAACTTTGGGTGGCCATTTGTCTCTTGTGAATAACGTTCACAAACTGGATGCGAATCCGTGCGCAACTTACAAGGTCGGCGTCCAGCAATTCTGATTGTAGCGCTGATTGCCTACATGGGCGGTTGCAATTCCGAGTTTACTCAGGATAAAGACGATCAGAACCTTTCGTACACGGAGTATTGCAAGCGAATTGCGTTGCGTGGCTTCGATCCGAAGGGGGCAAGAACGATCAATGTCGCGGGCCACACTGAGCGGGACGGGTACGACAGTTGGTGGCGCATGGAAATCTCACGTGACGACTGGCTGGCGATCTGTCGAGAAATTTGACGGAAAGGAACAGGAGATCAGGTGCATTTGGTGTGGTCAATCATTCCCGAACGAGGTCTTGTCATGTGGGGACTGTCAGGTAGAGCGCGCGGAGCCCTCATGGCCGTTTCTGCCGCGATTATCCTCATCTCGATGCTTTCTTTCGCAATCTATGTGTCAATGCGAATCTCACACTTTTTCAATGATCCGTGGGATCGGTATATAGCAATGGACGAGAAGGAATTCCGTTTGCTTTCGGGGTGTGACCTCCCACCGGACACTCTATTTGAGTTCCGCGGATGGACCGGAAATTTGTCAACCGATTACTATGCGACGTTTGAAGTGGACGGTAAACAGATTGTCGCGGTCAAAGAGTGGATTGCGGATTCGGGAACGACGACTCTTCAACACTTTGCGAAGATAACGAAATATGGTCTCGGGGAAACTGTGGCGGTGTTTACAGGTGATGTCAGCCGGCTGCTTTCAGATGGGGAATGTCCGGTCGAAGACGTGCAACTCAATGAAGACGAATCGGCATTTTCGTTCGAAAACGCCAGTGTGCGTCAGTGCATTTACCTCCGGAACTGCGATCGCGGCTTTCGAGTGACTTTTTATTCCGTCCCGGGAGCGCAATCTCAATTTACCGCGCGTCCCGAGTAGGTGGCCTGGAATACAAAATGGGGTTTGGTCAATGCCGTCAAAACAATGCGTCGGCACTACAGCATTGTTGATTCAGGATAAAGCGGCCGTACATGCCGCCGAAGCCATGAGAGAGCGATCAATAGGACCAGCTTGATCATTAGCAGCGGCACGTCGAGCCGCGACGCCTCACCCAGATCGGTCAGTCCGAAGAGGAGAAACGCAAACGAGTACCACGGTTCCAACCGGCTGCGTCGGTATCGCTTCCAGCGAACCGCGACCAACACGGCGCAGACGAACCAGACAATCGCCTCACACAGATTGAAACTCCTGTAGGCAATATCGAACGTCGTTGGGCGAGTCGCAGGAAATCGCCAGAGTTCAATGTCCATTGAGTTGGCCTTCATTCCCCGTGCTGAGTCAGGTCATCCCTTCATCTGGTCAGTGCGATTTGGCGCAGGCTATTTCCGTCTGGCTTCATCTGTGATAACACGCAACAACGACGCATCTCCCCGGCGATCCTGACCCAGTTCCCAAATCATCACGCCCCCCAGCTTCGACTCCCGGGCGTAGCGGACCTTGTCCCGCAGTGTCTTGGGGCCGTTGAAGTAGTAGCCATCGACTTCATCGACATCGTCGGCGAGTGAGTACTTTGTCGCGAGTTCGCCGTAGCTCATCGCCTGGGATCGCTCCTTCACGTGTCGGCCGTAAAATGGGAGTCCCAGGATGATCTTTTCGGCGGGAATGTCCCGTTTCAACAGCGACTCCACATCCTGTTTCGCGTGGGCGATTGTCGAGTGTCGGCCGTCGTGGTCGTAAGCCATCACCTGGACCCAGTCGACGGCGGCGAACGCGGTTGGTGGGAGCTGTTGCCAGTCCGCCATGGTCAATGACAGCTTCAATCGCGATTGGCGGAATTGGTCGCGGAGCGTTTCCAGCAGCTTGGCGTAATCAGCCTGCTCCCGTTCGTTTTGGGGATGCTCCCAGTCGAGGTCGACCCCGGCCAGTCGCCGGTCGGCACACAGCGCGACAATCGAGCGGGCGAACTTCTCGCGCAGTCTAGCCGACGCCGCGACGGTGGCAAACCCCTGCGAGCGTTCCCAGCCGCCAATGCTAAGTACCAGCCGCATCCGCTGACGCTCGCTCAGTTTCCACAACTTCTCCCAGGGAGCCTTTTCGAGCGCCCCCAGGTCCAATTCGCCATTTTCCTTTGGACGTGCGGAAAACAGAATCAGGTCGGTGATTCCCTCGACGTCCGCCGGCTCGAAAGTCGCGAGACGATAGTCGGGGAGATAACCCGCGATGCGGAAGGTGTCGGTTGGGGAGTTCGCGGCTTGCCCCAGTGCGAAGCGGCTGGAAAGAAGGACGCAAACTGTCAGGCCGAATCGGATGATTTGAAGGACGTTTCTCAGCGGGGGCGCATTCCCGATTTGCCGCGACAAGTTTGCCGAAGTTGTACTCACGATTTGTTCTTTCGGGCTTGGCAGTGTCCAATGGGCTGGGTGACGGGTGACGGGGATTGGTGATTGAGCGATTCACCTTTCGTCGAATTGCCGGCTCATTCGGATGAGTTGAAAATCCCCGGGTGAGAGGGCTGTCGATTTAGGAGATCCGTTCACGTGGTTGCCACAGCCGGTCGTGATTCTGCTTCGCGGGAACCACAACCGGAGCGAAGCCCTGGAGTCTGCGGGGAGAGAGTCGCGCCGGGTAACTACTTCAGCGGATGCAACTCAATCTTGCGGAAGTAGATCTCAGCTCCTTCGGTTTGAAACGTAATCTTGCCCGCTTGCGGCGAACAATCAAACGCCTTGTTGACCACTTTCCCGTTGACAATGTTGGTGATCGTGTTGCCGTCGCAAATGATCTCGACACGGGTCCATTCCCGATGGGGGCTCTCCACATCCTGGGGGCCGCGATAGTTCAGTTCGTCCTTCCAGTCGGGGTCGCGACCGTACCAGTTGATGCGTCCGGAGGTGATCGTCTTCTTCATTCCTCCCGCCTTCCAGCACGGTTCCTTGTCTTTGTCGAGTTCCACTTCCGCGGTCAGCGTGGGAATGAACATGCGACCGTCTTCCGTCGCACCCGGCACCGCCAGAAAATCCCCCACGCCCCCTTCGATGATCTGACATTCTATGCTGGCGTGCCACGTCTTGTTGTATCCGCCGTCCGGACCGAAACAGTGCAGCAAAATGCCGCTGTCGCGGGCCGCCTTTTTCCGCCCGCCCCAGGTGAGGTCGCCCCAGCGAAACTCGGCGACCAGACGATAATTCGTAAAGGCCTGTTTGGTGATCAGTCCGCCAAAACTCCCTTCGCCAGAAATCCGAATGGCTGGCGTCCCATCAATGTTGTCGACCACCGTGAAGACCCGCAGCGGGTCGGCGTGCCCAGTTTCTTTCGTGAACGTGTAGAAAGGGGAAAGGTCTTTCCCGTTGAATAGGACAATGGTCTCGGTGGGAGTGACCGGCTTGGGTTCGTCGTCGGCCACCGCGCCGGTGAGTGTCGGGAGCGACAGGGTGGCGAACAACAGCGCGATACGAACCAGCGGCGGACGGCGCATGGGAGAAATCTCCTTCTCAAAACGGAGACGTGGGGATGTGCGAACCAGTCCGAATGTTATACCTTGAGGCTGCGCCGGCGGCGAGACGCGCCCCGGTGGTCCCCTTCCATTCCCCTGTGTCAATCGCCGGGATGAAGGTTCGCTGTTGGACTCTTTGGAGAAACTCACATGCCCCCCATTTCACGACGCGATCTCCTGAAAACCGGCGTCGCCACCGCACTCGGGTCGGCGTGGCCATTCCCCAGGACGTACAGCCGGCAGGCGTTGGGAGCCCCTCGCGAGAAACTGCCCGTGGCGGCCGTCGTGACAGTTTACACCAAGAACAGTCATGCCGACGTCATCATCGGGAAGATCCTCGACGGGTACCGACAGGATGGTGGTCCCGGGCCGGATCTCAAAGTGGTCTCCATTTACACGGACCAGGTTCCCGCCGGAGAACTCAGTCGTGCGAAAGCCGAGGAGCATGGATTTCGCGTGTGCAAAACGATCGATGAGGCGCTCACCCTGGGGACCAACCAGATCCAGGTCGCGGGGGTGATCAGCATCGGGGAGCATGGCGACTACAAATTCACCCCAGACACCCAGCAGCACATGTATCCCCGCCGCCGGTTCTTTGATGAAATCACCGCGACATTCGCACGCTGTGGAAAGGTGGTTCCGGTCTTTAACGACAAACATCTGGGCTACCGGTGGGAAGACGCGCTGGCGATGCGGGACACAGCGGCGAAGATGAAGTTCCCATTGCTGGCGGGTTCGTCGCTGCCGGTCGCCTGGCGGACACCGCGACTGGAACTGCCGGCGGACTGTGAGATTGAGGCGGCGCTTTCGATTCGAACGGCGAAGGGGGGGCGAAACCGGAATCGCCGCCGTCAGCGCCGTGACCGGCGAGGAGATCCGCAAGAGCGAAGCGGCGGGAAAATGGTCGACGGAGCTGTTCGCCGCCGCCCGCAGGCAGATGCCGGGCAATCCGGAAGACACCGCTGGCTGGAAGCCGGGTGCCGACTCGGCGGTCTACCTGTTGGAGCATCGCGACGGCTTGAAGTCGGCGGTGATGATGGCGAACGGACTGTGCGGCCACTTCGCCTGCGCGTTCAAACTCAAGGGGGTCGATGAACCGGTCGCGACGTGGTTCAAGCTGCAGGAAGGCCCACCGTTCGGGCATTTCTCCTATCTGCTGCGAGCGATCACCGAGACGATTCACAATGGGAAGTCGGCGTACCCTGTTGAGCGGACCTTGCTGACCACGGGCATTCTCGACCGCGTGATGCACAGCCTGGCCGACGGGGGGCGACGGTTCGAAACCCCGGAACTCGACGTACGTTACAAACCGGTCGACTGGCCGTATGCAAATCATCCTGAATCTCCGCTGGAGTTGCCGAACGACTGATTGGCCGACCAAGACCAGGGTTGTGGATTGGGTTCTTACTTGAGAGATTTGAGACAGCGTCACCCGAACGGAGCGCGACAAGCCAGCCCAGCACTCTGTGTGGGATTGACGCGATGCCCCGATCCAAGAACCCGGTCGAGGTACATCTTACGCCATTCAATTTGCAAGACTTTCCTTCGACTCAGTCGGCACCGACCCAATCGACGATAAGTCGATCGCGATCAATCGTTTTCTCGCCCCGGCTATCCAGCGTTCGCATTGCCGCGTCGCGTGCTTCAGGATCTGTCGCGCCACTCCCGAGAACTTCGCAATTGGCGACCGCGACGTATTTCTCCCAGTATTGATCGCAAAACTCGCGTTCGCCAAACCAGGGCCAGAGAAACTGCCAATCTGTAGCCACTCCACGAGGCAGAGCCCGGGCAGAATCAATTCCCGTTGTGCTGTGTGTCATTTGGACCTCCACGCATCACTCTACACCCCTACTCCATTTTACCACCTGCCGTCGAACGGAGGCAAGTACTTCTTGCGCGAATCGATCGATGTTCGACGCCTTCCGTCCCCACATCACACAGCCGATGTGGGAGATTTCCCGCGGCGGCGACGGTTCGCCAACGGGCAATCCGAGTCACTGCGATCCACTGGCAAACCGGACTCAACCGGAGCAAATGTATTGGCACGACGGGCGAAATCCGGGCAGCCGCTATTTTCGAGAATCTGTGTGGCCTTGGCAGTCCCGTCTTACAGAGTTTCAATCCACTCAGCGATGACACGCACCTCCCCCTCATATTCGGGCGTAAGCACG
>JAPLOC010000505.1 GCA_026692825.1 Planctomycetota bacterium
CCGTCTCGCAGAGTCTTGATCCGAAGACCATTCAGTATTCGTACACCGACGATGCTCTCAAGACCGTCACCACCCGCACTTCAATGCTGGGAACCGAAATGGTCACCTGGGCGGTTTCCAAAGAGGAAGCGATCAAGGAACTTTCGGGGGAGGATGTCGACCTGGCGATCGCCACCCTGGTACGCACCGGAAAAATCGAGCGTTCACTGGAAACCCGAAAGGTCGTCTACAAAGTCTCGCTCGCCGACGATGATCCCGCGAAATATCTCGCAGAAGGTCCGACGCAGTCGATCCGTCGCATCTCGCCGAATACCGTGGAACTCACGGTGACCTCGATTGTTCCCCCGGAAACAAATGCGGAGGAGGCCGAACCTGCGGACGCCCGGTATCTCAGTTCCAACAAGTTCCTGCAGTCGGATGACGAACTCGTCGTGAAATTCGCCAACGAGGCGGTTCCGGCTGACGCGCAGTCCTGGGGAGCGGCCCAGTCCATGGAAAAGTGGGTTCATCAGAAGGTCAAAGATAAGAACTTCTCAACTCTGATGGCTTCTGCCGCCGAGGTCGCCAAAACACTTTCGGGAGACTGCACGGAACACGCCTGCCTGCTGGCGGCGATGTGCAGGGCGAAGAAGATCCCAGCACGCATTGTGGTCGGGCTGATGTACGTCCCGCGAGATTCGGCGTTTGGCGGACACATGTGGACGGAAGTGTACATCAACGGCGTCTGGGTTCCGGTGGATGGAACGTTGGGGCGTGGCCGGGTGGGGGCTGACCACATCAAGTTTCTGGATGCCAGTTTCGACGACGCCGACGCGATGGACGGGATGGCGGCGTTTGTGCCGGTCGTGAGCGCGCTGGGGCAGATGAAGATTGAGGTGGGCGAGGTGGGGCACTAGGGGGGAAGGATGAAGGCGGAAGGATGAAGGATGAAATGACTACGGCCCGCGTGGAGGTTAAGGAGCCGTCCAACATAAAAACAGTTTTTGTTGCCGGTTTCGCGGATGGGCGGCGCGGCGAGTGCCGAAGTGCGCCGAGGGGGACCGGCGGCGGGTGAAGCTAGGATTTCAAGGAATGGCCAATGCGTTCCATGTGTTCAGGGCCGTCCTCCACACGTCGAGGGAGGATGAAGGATCGGCCGGAACAAGCTCTCGCACTTCCAACGCACCCGCTTGCGATCACGGAGTTCCCGGAATCACCGGAATTCACTTCGTACGTCGATACCCACCGAGCCTACATTTTTTACCCCGATTTTCCACACCAGATCCTTGTCCCGTGACCGGACACCTCCTTCGGCGACTTGGAATAACCGCTGATCATTCGGCATCGCGATCTGCGAGACTTCCTTGTGGGGGAGATTTCCTGCAAAAGGGCGAATTGGGTGGAGTCCGAGAGTCGGACGTTCCCACCACCGGGAAATCATCGGGAGCGACAACTCCGTTTCCCTTGCGAGCCTGAGACGCATCCCTATAATTCCGACAGGTTTTCATGTCGAAAATCGGTCCAACCCGAGGAAACCATGTTCACGTGGTTCCGGAACGTCTTCATCGCGATCAGCACCCTGCTCAAAGGCATGTGGGTGACGATGCTGACCATGTTGAAGACGTACCAACGCAAAACGTTCACGCACGTCTACGAGTATCCCGAGGTGCCTGTGCCAGTGAAGGCGCGGTATCGCGGGTTTCATCGTTACGACCTCACGACCTGCATTGGCTGCGACAAGTGTGCTGCCGCGTGTCCGGTCGACTGCATCTACATCGACAAGGAAAAAGCCCCGGTTGGCAAGGGGTTTCGCCTCAACGGCTTCACGATCGACTACACCAAGTGCATGTTCTGCGCATTGTGTGTCGAACCGTGCCCGGTCGACTGTATTTTCATGGGATCGAACTTCGATCTCAGTTGCTATAGCCGCGATGGGTGCATCGTGGACTATGCGAAGCTCCCGCTGGAGGTTGCGTGGGGGCAGACGACATTGAATCCCACAGCGGTTTCGGAATCGAAAGTGCTCTTCGAGCCGGTGTGGATCAAAGGTGAGCCGAGTCCTTTTCAGACGTCCGGTGCCGACGAGGCGTAGGGGTCTGCGGAAAGCTAGACATGGCGAAGCGAAATCAGCGTCGGTACTACACGGTTGAGAGTGCGAATCAGGCGTTGCCTCTGGTTCGGGCGATCGTGAAGGACATTGTCTCCAAGTACCGCGAGGTGGTGGAGCGGAAGGAGCGGCTCGACCGGATTCGGAAGCCGTCGCGTGGGCGACCGCAGGGGGAGGATCTCTATTCGGAGGAAGTCTCGCAAGTCGAGGCGGACATCGAGCGGGATCTTGAGACTCTGCAAGGGTTTGTCAGCGAGTTGACGGCATTGGGGATCGAAATGAAGGATCCCGCGCGGGGCTTGGTCGACTTCTACTCGATCATGGATGACCGCGAGGTCTACCTGTGCTGGCTGTTGGGCGAGGACGAAGTGGGGCACTGGCACGATCTGGCTGCCGGTTTCGCCGGGCGACAATCGCTTCTGGCCGCCGCCCCGAGTGCGAGTGGTGAGCCAGGCGGACTCGGCGGCTTGGGTCTGGATGGACTAGGGCAGGATGAATGAAGCCCGAGGCGTCTCAACCTGCGGCTTGACCGTTCGCTTGCGTTCGGTTGGCAGAGTGGTGTTGACGGATCAACCGATTTCCAGAGTTTTTTCCTTTCGACGAGCGCGTCATGACTGAACTGGTTGGGCACCTGCTGTTGTTCACGGTGCTGGGTGTCGTCTTCCTGATGGCCCCGCTGATCGCCGGTTGGTTTGTTCGTCCGAAGAACCCGAACGCCGAAAAGCTCTCGGTCTACGAATGCGGCGAACCGACCATTGGTTCGTCCTACATTCAGTTCGACCTGCGGTTCTACGTGGTGGCGCTGCTGTTCATCATTTTCGACGTGGAAATCGCGTTCTTCTTCCCGTGGGCCGCAGTCTACGGCGGGGCGACCGCGCTGCTCGATCCGCGCGTCAGTGACGCCGCCCGGATGCAACTCTCCGAGCGGATGCTCAACGTCCCTCAGGGAACATTGGCTCTGGAAAACGTGATCACACCCGCGACCGCCGAGACATTGGTCTGGACCGGGCTGGGTGATATCCTGGTGTTCTTCAGTGTGTTGCTGGTGGCGTTCGCCTACGTCTGGAAGCGTGGGGATCTCGATTGGGTCCGAGCCGTCACCAGTGCCCGACGGTCGGTTCCCGCCCGTTCGTCCGAGGCAGCGGCCATCGACGCCCGCCCGCTGGAAACGGTCGCCTGATCGAGCGATTCGAAATCGCTCTGCGGAAATCCCCTTGTCTCCACTGACTCTTCTGCGTGTGCTTGCATGACTTCTCAGGAAATCCACGCGATTCTCGTCGCGAAGTTCGGCGGCCAGATCACCGGATCGAACTTCGAGAATATCGATCCGTGGATTGAAGTCGCCCCGGAAGCGATTGCGACGGTCGGGCAATTTCTGAAGTCCGATCCGTCCCTGAAATTCGACGCACTCAACAATCTGAGCGCTTCCGACTGGTTCGACGCCGACCCGAAAAAGCAGGCGAAGCTGGGAGATCCTCGCATTGAGGTGATCTACCATCTCTACAGCTACACCCACCGCCACTACGTGATTCTGAAGGTGAAAGCTCCCCGCTGGAAAGACGGACAGCAGGGCCAGTTGCCCGAGATTCCGACCGTGTCGAAGATCTGGGCGATCGCCGACTGGCACGAGCGCGAGGCGTTTGACTTGGTGGGGATCCACTTCGTGGGGCACACCGATTTGCGGCGGATTCTCTGCTCGGAAGACTGGGAAGGACACCCGTTGCGTCGGGACTACGAATTCCCCCTCGAATATCACGGCATCCGCGCCCGCTAAGCCCTCCACACCGCACCGGTAAGATATATGGCACTGCAACTGGAAGATCCCCGAGTCGTCGAGTTTGACGTTCGCACCGACGAAATGTTGGTGAATATGGGACCGCAACACCCCAGCACGCACGGCGTGTTGCGTTTGCTGCTTCGAACCGACGGCGAAGTGGTCAGCCAGGTCATCCCGCACTTGGGTTATCTGCACCGCTGTGCCGAGAAGATTGGTGAAAATCTCACTCTCCCCCAGTGGATTCCGTACACCGACCGGATGGACTATCTGGCCGGGATGAACATGAATCTCGGCCTCTCTTTGGCGGCGGAGAAGCTGATGGGGATGGAAGTCCCCGAGAAGGCGATGGTGTTGCGGGTATTGATCGCTGAGTTCGGGCGAGTCGCCAGCCACCTCGTCGGGATGGGAGCGTACGGACTCGACCTTGGATCCTTCAGCCCGTTCTTGTACGCGTTCCGCGAACGAGAGATCATCCTCGATCTGTTCGAAGAAGCGTGTGGGGCGCGCCTTACTTACAGTTACATCACCCCCGGCGGTCTGACGCACGACCTGCCCGCCGAGATCACGATTCCCCCAGGCCTCGCGGCCCTGCCGGGGAAGTCCGCGAATCTCAAGCTCTCGTGGCTCGAAGCCTGTACGATGTTTCTCGACTGGCTCGAGAAACGGATTCCCGAGTATCACACGCTGCTGACGCAGAATCAGATCTTCATCAAGCGGACTGCGGGCCTGGGGGTCATGAGCCGCGAGATGGCGATCGACTACGGCTGCACCGGCCCTGTTTTACGCGGCAGTGGTGTCGACCACGATCTGCGTCGCGATGGCGAGCCGATCTACACGCGGATGTACAAGGGTTACAAATTCGACGTGCCAGTTGCCCCGTTCCCGGCGGCTCCCCCGGAAGCGGTGCTGGGAGACAACTGGTGCCGGTTCTACGTCCGCATGATGGAAGTGGTCCAGGCGATTCGCCTGGTCCGTCAGGCGATCGAGAAGTACCCCACTGCCGAGGGAACGCACCGTGTTCCGTTCAAGCAGGCGACCAAGCTTCCGAAGAAGGAAGTCTATCTGGAAACGGAATGCCCCCGCGGGCAGATGGGTTTCTATCTCGTCGGTAACGACAGTAACCTTCCCTGGCGGGCTCGGGCGAAGAGTTCGTCGTTCTGTAACCTCTCGGTCACCGAGCCATTGTGCGCGGGCTGCCTCATCGCCGACATCCCGGCGATCGTCGGATCGCTCGATATCGTGATGGGTGAGATCGACCGCTAGGGCCGAAGCCCGGTAGACTGGAGTCGACGAACCGGTTTCCTTCGTGCCGGTTTGGTTCGACGACTTTTGCTGGAGTTCTTCGCTCGCATGCCGGCTGATCCCAAACCACTGTTTCGACCGGATGTGCTGCGCGGCAGGCTGAAGCCGTTCTCGCTTCCGCCACACGTTGCCGACTGCAAGTCGATGCTTCGGCGGTGGGATGAGCTTCTGTCGACCCGTACCGCTGGCCGACTGAACGAACAGCAACTCCTGCCCGATTTTCTCACCGAGGTTTTTGGGCTGCTGTTGGGCTATTCGGGACCGGTCGCGGGGGGAGACCGCTATACACTGTCGCGCGAACAACATGTAGTCGTCGATGGAAAATTCGCCGACGCCGTGCTGGGCGAGTTCACGCCGGAAGGAAAATCGTTCGCGGTTGTGATCGAAGGAAAGGGGCCGCGCGATCCGCTCGAACGTCCCTTCGGTGGCCGCAAAATGTCGGCGGTCGACCAGGCGTATCGCTACGCGATCAACCTCCCGTGCGATTGGATTGTCGTCACCTCGATGCGCGAGACCCGGCTCTATTTCAAGGGGGCCGACCAGCAGACGTACGAACGGTTTGAAACGGCGAAGCTGGCGTCCGACGTCGCCACGTTGAAGCGATTTGTCTTTCTGCTGGGGGCGGAGCGCATCGTTCCCGTCGGGGGCCGTTGCCACCTTTATGAACTCCGTGACGCGTCGGAGAAGGTGGGACGCGAGATCACCAAAGAATTCTACCAGCACTACGCCAACACCCGGCAGGATTTGTTTGAGTTGCTGTGTGCTTCGAACCCGGCAGTTCCGCGACGGGCGATCCTTTCGTGCGCCCAGAAACTTCTCGATCGGGTGCTGTTTGTGGCGTTTTGTGAAGACCGGGGACTGCTGCCGGAGGATTCGATTGCCAAAGCGTATGCCTTCCGCAATCCCTACCAACCATTGCCAGTCTGGGAGAATTTCCGCGGTCTGTTTCGGGCGATTAACGAGGGGCATGCTTCGCTCGACATACCGGCGTACAACGGGGGGCTGTTCGCGCCCGACCCGGTTCTCGAATCCCTTGTCGTCGGGGACAATGCCTGTGACCATTTTCGCGATCTGACGACGTACGATTATCGCAGCGCGGCGGACGCGGCCGACGAGGATGCGGGCACGGGGCGGGGGACGCTGATCGATGTTGACGTGTTGGGGCATATTTTCGAGCAATCGATCTCCGACCTGGAAGTCCTCCAGAACGAACTCGACGGTTTGATCGAAACCGTTAGCGTCGAGAAACACAAAACGCGTCGAAAAAAGGAAGGGGCGTTCTACACCCCCGCGTTCATCACCCGGTACATCGTTGACCTCGCGACGCTGAAGAAGTCGCAACGCGACGCGCTGGTGAAATTCTGGGAGGGGTGGCAGGACGAACTGACCACCGTGCGGTTGGTGGATCCCGCGTGTGGCAGCGGCGCGTTCCTGATCGAGGCGTTCGACCAGCTTCACATGAATTACCAGCAGTCGAACGATCGTCTGGAGGAACTGCGGGGATCCCGCACACTGTTTGACCTCGACCGACAGATCTTGCAGAACAATCTGTTTGGCGTCGACTTGAATGATGAAGCGGTCGAGATTTGCCGGTTGAGCCTGTGGATCAAGACAGCGGCGAGGGGCAAGGTCCTGACCAGTCTCGACCATAACATTCAAACCGGAAACAGTGTTGTCGACGATCCGGCGGTGCATCCCCGCGCCCTTGATTGGAACCAGACGTTCCCCGAGGTCTTTGCGGCCGGCGGATTCGACGTCGTCGTGGGCAATCCGCCGTACATTCGACAGGAGTGGTTGACACCGTACAAGGCGCATTGGCAGAAGCAGTTCCAGAGCTACCACGGTGTCGCCGACATCTTCACGTATTTTTTTGAAGCCGGCATCAAACTTCTTCGCGACGGTGGTCGCTTGGGGTTCATTACCTCAGGAAGCTGGGTTCGAGGAAATTTTGGTGCCCCGCTTCGCCGGTTTTTGAGTTCGACTGTGGCGATTGAGTCGATGATTGATTTTGGCGAATACCAGCCGTTCGAAGATGCGGAGATGATCCGTCCGACGATTCCAATCATCCAAAAGCGGCTTCCCGGCGGGCCAATGCGAATCTTTAAGTGGCTCACAAGCGGTCCGGTACCGCGACAATTGTCGGAACTTATCTCCGCCGCGCCGACCATGCGAACCGATGGCATTGGCGCGGGTGCGTGGGAACTCGACCCCGACAACGTCATTCAGTTGCGACAAAAACTGGCCGGCATTGGCATTCCGCTGCGGGACTACGCGACGGGAGGAATCTGTTATGGAGTCAAGACAGGATTGAATGAGGTGTTTGTCATCGGACCGCAGAAACGCGACGAATTGATCGCCGCGGATTCGAAAAGTGCGCAGATCATACATCCGTTCGTGCAAGGGACGCATTTGCGGCCGTGGTATGCCGAGAGGTCGGAGGAGTATTTGATCTTCACCCGCCGCGGTATCAACATCGACGATTATCCGGCCATTCAAGACTATCTTGGGCAATTTCGTGACCGTCTCGAACCAAAACCACTCGACTGGCCGAAAAATAAGAAGTGGCCCGGCCGAAAGCCCGGGGCGTACGAATGGTTTGAACTCCAGGATTCCGTGGACTATTGGCGGGCTTTTGAAGAGCCAAAAATTGTCTGGCCCGACATCAGCAAGCTGCCGCGTTTCAGCATGGATCTCGAAGGCCGATACCTGGGAAACACCGGCTACGCAATTCCCGGGCTCGACTACTATTTGTTGGGAGTGTTGTCGTCCTGGACGACCTGGTTCTACATCAGCAAAACCGCGCAACCGCTCCGCCTACGAGCCGACCGCTGGCAGTATCGCTTGATTGCCCAATTCATGGAGCATTTACCGATTCCGGATGCCAGCGAGCCGGACCGGGCTGCGATTGGAAACCTCGCGGAAACCTGTTCAGCCGTCGGCCGACAGCGGTACGAGGTTCAGTTGCAGGTTTCAAAAAGGTTGTGGCAGTGTTTTGGTCAACGCGACAGCGGAGAATCGCTCGGCGAGTTGAACCGGAATGCCCAGGCTTGGTGGCGATGGTCACTGCCCCAACTGGGCGACGCCCTAAAAACCAGCTTTTCCCTGCCGGACAATCCGTTCAAAAAGCCCCGGATTGTCGACGATTGGGAGGGCTACCTCGCGGAGAAGCGGGCGGTCGTCGAAACCCTCACGCGGAGGCTCGCCAACTGTGAGGCCGAGTTGAATGACCGCGTGTTCCACCTGTTTCAACTGACTCCCGCGGAAATCGAATTGCTCCAACGCGAAGTGGAACACTAACCCGACGTTCCCACTAAAAAAACAAGTGACTGTTGGACCAAACTCGCCCGAGATTCAACATGTGGGAGAGGTTGATTCGATGCAACGACCAGATGCAGCTTGGCCCAATACGTATCACCGGTTCAACTGGAATTAATCAGACAAAACGCAAAACGGACGGCTCGCCAAAGTAGCGAGCCATCCGTCGTGAAAGATCACTCCCGATCCGCAGGTGTTACTTCTTCTTCTCGTCTTCGATTTCCTTGCGGCGTTTCTCGACGATTTCGTCTTGAATCCCCTTGGGAACCTGCTTGTAACGATTGAATTCCATGGTGAAGCCACCCTTCCCCTGGGTCATCGAGCGCAGTTCGTTCGCATAGTCGAACATCGTCGCCAGGGGGATCTCGGCTCGCAGCACCACCATGCCTCCCATCGTATCGCTGGAGGTGATCATGCCGCGTTTGCTGGAAAGGTGACCGGTGATTGACCCCTGGTATTCCGAAGGCGCCTCGACTTCGAGGTTCATGATCGGTTCCAGAAGGCACATTCCCGCCTTCCGCAACGTCTCCCGCATGCAGTCAAACCCGCAGATGTTGAACGCCATTTCGGACGAGTCGACGTCGTGGTAGCTGCCGTCTTCGAGGACCGCTTTCACGCCGACCACTTCGCACTCACACAACGGTCCCTTCACCAGGGCACGCTGGAAACCCTTGTCGACCGGGGCAATGTATTCTTTGGGAATACGACCACCGAACACGGCGTTTTCGAATTCGTAGGCGACGGGGGCATCTTCCGGGAGGGGAATCAACTTGCCCACGACGTGAGCGTACTGACCCGAACCACCCGTCTGCTTTTTGTGCTTGTAATTGAATTCGATCTCTTTGGTGGGAGCTTCTCGGTACGCCACGCGAGGCGCGCCGACTTCGCATTCCACCTTGTACTCACGCTTGATGCGCTCGACGTAGATTTCCAGGTGCAACTGCCCCATGCCGGCGATCAGCGTCTGGCCGGTCTCTTCGTCGGTGCTGACGCGGAATGTCGGATCTTCGCGGCGGAAGCGTTCCAGCGCCTTCGCCAACCGGTCGGCACCATCCCGCTTGAGGGGATTGATCTTCAACTTGATCACCGCTTCCGGGACGAAGATGCTTTCCAGCGTAACCGACGCTCCGTCGCCGCAGAACGTATCACCCGAGGCGCAGTTCAACCCGACTGCCGCCACAATGTCTCCCGCTTCCGCCGAATCGAGATCTTCCTTCTGGTCGGCGTGCAGTCGCAAGAGGCGACCGACACGGGTCTTCTGATTCGTTCGGCTGTTGAGAACCGTATCCCCCTTGGAGAACTTTCCCTGGTAGATGCGGATGAAGGTTAACTGGCCAAACGTCTCTTCGACGATCTTGAACGCCATGAACACGAGCGGCAGCTTCGGATCGGGCTTCAGTTCGACCTTCACCGGCTCCGCACGGGTTCCCTCGGGAGTCCCTGCGGGAACAACGGCGGGCTGGGTCAAGTCGGTCGCGCGAACCTGACGGTCGAGCGGACTGGGCAAGTACGCCACAATCGCGTCGAGCAGGGTCTGAACACCTTTGTTCTTGTACGCAGTTCCCATCATGACGGGGGTCAGGTGCTGGGCGATGGTCGCCTGACGAATCAGACGGACGATCTGGTCTGCGGGCAATTCCTCCCCTTCGAGCAGGGCGGCCATCAGCTCGTCACTAAAGAGTGACAGAGTTTCGAGCATGTCTGCCCGAGCCGCCTTCGCTTCGTCGACGTATTCCTCGGGAATCGCTTCGACGCGAATGTCCTCGCCCTTCTCTCCGTCGTAGAAGATCGCCTGCATGTTGATGAGGTCGATCACTCCCTGGAATCGCGACTCGGCACCCATCGGGATCTGCAACGGCAGCGGGGTGACCCCCAGCTTGTCTTTGACTTGCTTGATGACGTTCTTCGGATTTGCGCCGATGCGGTCCATCTTATTGATGAACGCGATCCGGGGAATCTGATACCGTTTCATCTGGCGGTCGACCGTCAGCGACTGGCTTTGAACACCACCGACGGCACACAGCACCAGAATCGCGCCGTCGAGGACGCGCAGCGAGCGTTCCACTTCGACGGTGAAGTCCACGTGTCCCGGGGTGTCGATGATGTTGATCGGGTGGTCGCCCCACGAAACCCGGGTACAGGCTGAGGTGATCGTGATCCCTCGTTCCTTTTCGAGATCCATGTGATCCATGACCGCGCCGTCGCCCCCCCCTTTCACCTCGTTCATGCGGTGAATTCGGCCGGAATAGAACAGGATCCGCTCGGTCAACGTGGTCTTGCCCGAGTCAATGTGGGCCGAGATCCCGATGTTCCGCAGTTTCGCCAGTTCGCTCATGGACGTGAAGCCGTAACAAAAAGAGAAGGTTCGTCTGACTCACCACCGGCTTCCACGCCGGCTTCGGTCAGTTCAACCGGAAATCACACACCAGTTCACTCAGGGCAATCGCCGGAAACTGGTCAACTCACATCGACCGGTCGCCGTTCACCCAGAGGCTTGCTCCAGGGAACACTCCGAGCCAGACCCCGCCATTGAACCGCATCGGCTACTTCTCCAGCCTGGAAAAATCCAGATCGAAAAATCACCATCGCGGCCTGCCCCTCCCGGTCCAGCTTCGGCCAGTTTGTGGCGGCCGGAATTGCTTGGGGGGCTCGACAAAACCCGCACTTCCTGTACGGCTCTGTAAAAAGACCGTCCCCGTGCCGGATTGTTCCGTAACGAAGATTCTAGCCAGGGGGGGCTGTTCGGGGAAGGGCAAACGGATCAAAAATAATTTCTGCGTTTTCGTTGACACCTCAAACTCGACATGCCTATAATCGCCCCGCAAGCAGCCGGATGCTGGACGCTTATGGTCCCTGCCCCACCATAAGATTGTTCTCCCGGCTGCTTGTTTTCTTTGGCTCTCTAAGGGCGAATCAGCGGCAACAGCAGTTGGATCATCACCACGATCACCCCCACGCCGACTACATCGAGTAGTAATCCGTAGCGGATCATTCGGGTCAACGGCACGTAGCCTGTCCCGTAGACAATTGCATTACACGGTGTCGAAACCGGCAGCATGAACCCCAGGCTGGCCCCGAACGTCGCTCCGAGGGCCGGTGCCACGGGATCGACTCCCGCCGCCTGTGCCATTTTGATGACCAGCAACACCACAATGTTCGCGGACGCCGTATTCGAAGTCGCTTCCGAAACCAGTGCCGCGACCAGTGTCCCCCCCAGTAACAATCCGAATTCGCCACTCACGGGGAGCCAAGTCGCCATGCCGCGTCCCACAGCGTCAGCGAGTCCGGTCTTGTTCGACAATTCCCCGAGCGCGAATCCCCCTCCATAGAGCAGGACCACGCCCCAGTCGATCTGCGCCGCTTCCTTCCAGCCGATCGCATTTTCCCCGGGCTTCCCGGGCAATAGA
>JAPLOC010000506.1:0-529 GCA_026692825.1 Planctomycetota bacterium
TCCGCGCGGCGCTGGAGTCGGGAGCGCGCCCGCGCATCGAGGACTTTCTGCCTGGTCTCGATGCGACCGAACACTTCGCGACCCAGTTGGAAGATCCCAACGCCACCGGTGTCCTCGACGCCAATTCGGTGCTGATCGAATTGCTGTCGTGTGAACTGGAACACCGCTGGCGCGGCACGCTCGCGACCGGAGAGGCGACAGCCAGCGGTCAACCGAGCGCCCCGCAAACTCCCGACTCGCAAACGATCAACCTCTCCCTGAATCGCGAGAAACATGTCGAAGAACTGGCGAAACAATTCCCGCAGCTCGGCCCCCCCGACCAGATTCCTCTGGCGCTGATTATCGCGGAATACCGCGTGCGACAACTGTTCGCCGACCGGCCAGCTCACGACGAGTATCTCACCCGCTTCTCCCACCGGTCTCAGGAGATCAGCGAGGCGCTCTCACTGGTGGATCGAGATCTGCGGACGACAGGTCGGACTCGTGGGCAATTGAGTGTCCCCTGGTCGCCCACTTCAACGGTAAAGCC
>JAPLOC010000506.1:600-2319 GCA_026692825.1 Planctomycetota bacterium
GGATTTGGCAAGGTGTACCTGGCACGCGACGAGCAGCTCGATCGGCTCGTCGCGGTGAAGGTGCCCCGCGACTCGCAATTCGTCAACGAAAAGGCGATTAACGAATTTCTCACCGAAGCGCGGCTGGCCGCCCGGTTGAACCACCCCGGTATCGTCACCATTTTTGACGTCGGTCGCGAACCCGGGATTGGCTGTTATGTGGTGATGGAGTTCCTGGCGGGCCGGCCGCTGGAAGAATTGATCGCGACGCGGGAACTGACTCCCACACGTCTGGCCGAACTGATGGCCGACATCGCCGACGCAGTCCACCACGCGCACCAGAACGGCCTGGTGCATCGCGACCTTAAGCCCGCGAACATCCTGTTTGACGCCAACGGTCGCCCGCGCGTCGCCGACTTCGGCCTCGCGCTGCACGCCAGCGGACAGCGACTGATCTCGGGAGAAATCACCGGGACGCCGTTGTACATGGCCCCGGAACAGACGAGCGGCGAGACGCACCGCCTTGATGGTCGAACCGACCTGTGGAGCCTGGGGGTCATCCTGTACCGCGCGCTATGCCACAAGCAGCCGTTTGCCGGGGAATCGATGCGGGCGGTGTTTCGACGGATTCAAACTGAAGATCCCGTCCCGCTGCGCGAACTCGACCCCGCCATTCCGCCTGACATGGAGCGCATCGTACTCAAGTGCCTCTCCAAGCGGATGAGCGATCGTTACGCGACCGCCAGCGAACTGGCCCGGGAGTTGCGACTGGCGGCTTCCGAAAGCGGAATTCGTTCCCGCGCGACGTCAGCGGGGGAAACGCCCATCGTGCCGCGCGGCTTGCGGTCGTTCAGCGCCCGTGACGCCGAGTTCTTTCTGCGGCTATTGCCCGGCCCCGTCGATCGGTCCGGCGTCCCGGAATCGATTGGCGTGTGGAAGGAACGCATTGAACAACGCGACATCGACGCGACCTTTTCGGTCGGAGTGTTATACGGTCCGACCGGGTGCGGGAAATCGTCTCTGGTTCGCGCGGGGCTGCTTCCGCTGTTGAGTTCCCAGGTGGCGGCCGCCTGGATTGAAGCCAAGCCCGACGGGACGGAAGACCTCGTGCTGCGAACACTGTACCGACTCTGTCCCAAACTTCCCGCAGGGTTGAATCTGGTGGGAGCGATGTTGCGATTGCGCGAAGGCCGCTGGCTTCCCACGGGCCAAAAAGTGTGCGTGTTTCTCGACCAGTTCGAACAATGGCTGCACGCTCGCAAGCCGGAAGATGAGTCGGAACTGGTGAAGGCGCTGCGGCATTGCGACGGCGTGAATGTGCAATGTGTACTGATGGTGCGCGATGATTTTTGGTTGGCCATCGGCCGATTCTTGCGGGAACTCGAGATCCCCTTGCTCGAGGGAAAAAACGCCAGTCTGATTGATTTGTTCGATCTTCCCCACGCCACCAAAGTTTTGGGGGAATTCGGGCGGGCCTACGGTCGCATCGACCAGCCTCCGTCCGATGAACAGAAAAAATTCCTGCGACGGGCGGCGACCGAACTCGCATTAGACGGCGCAGTGATTCCCGTGCGATTGGCGATGTTCGCCGAGATGATGAAGTCGCGTCCCTGGACTCTCGAAACCCTGCGCGATGTGGGGGGCAGCAGCGGCTTGGGAACGCGATTCCTGGAAGAGACGTTCGTCTCGTCGAGCGCGCCACCCGAACATCGACTGCACGAACAGGGGGCGAAGGGGGTA
>JAPLOC010000506.1:2357-4533 GCA_026692825.1 Planctomycetota bacterium
GAGGCGGGGACCGATATCAAAGGCCGGCTGCGTTCCACGGACGAACTGCGGCAAGCGTCGGGCTATACCGACGAGCCTGAGAAATTTGCCGACCTCATGCGGATCCTCGACAGTGAATTGAAACTGGTGACCCCCGCGACGGAATCGTTCCCGGCATCGCAGAGGAATGACGCCAGCACGGGGAGCGAAATTGGGTTGGTGGCCGTCCGGAACACGAATGAATTCCAGCGAATGTCCAGTGGCGGCCCGGCAGGAGCCTCGCGCTCCCATGAGGAGGTTCCTCCGCACCAGTCTACGCTGAACCCGACCGCGAATTCCCCGGCACCGTCCGAGAGCTATTACCAGCTCGCGCACGACTATCTGGTTCCTTCCCTGCGCGACTGGTTGACGCACCATCAGCGGCAGACGCGTGCGGGCCGGGCGGCGCTCCGTCTGAACGAACTTTCCGCGTGGTGGAACGCGAAGCCAATCGCGCGGCATTTGCCCGGTTGGATGGAGTGGCTCAATCTCCGATTCTCCACCCGAAAACGGCTCTGGAATCCTGGTGAAGAGAAGATGATGCAGGCGGCGGCGCGGCATCACTTGGCGCGTGCCGCGGTGGTCGCCGTCTGTCTGATCGCAAGTCTGATCGCGGCCGCCGTCTATCACTCGGTGAGTCAACAGCGGCGGAAATCGGAACAGGCGGCGTCGCTGGTCGCGCAACTCTCGCGTGCCGACATCACTCGGGTTCCGCGCATCGTCAGCGAACTCGCCCCGTTCTTTCCCTGGGCACAGTCCGATCTGCGCCGACTCGCCGCAGAGGGGGATGCGCAATCCAACGTACGGTTGTCCGCGGCACTCGCGTTGCAACAGGCCGAAGGGGGACAAACGGAATTCCTGCGCGAGCGATTGCTCGATGTTTCGTTCGAGGCGTTTCCCGTGGTACGGGATGCGCTGGACAATGAACGCAACGAACTAGCCGACTGGCTTTGGCCTCGATTTCGTAACACCAGCCTCGCCCCGTCTGCGCGGTTTCGCGCCGGGATGGCACTTGCCAATGCGGTACCACATGCCACAGACTGGACCGCCGAAGATTGGGATTTCCTCGCCCGGCGGTTGGTGACGGCCAATGCCGATCAACAGAAAACCGTGCGGGCGTTCCTGAAGCCCGTGGGGAACCAACTGATCCCGCCAATCCGTCGGATGTTTGGTGACGTCGCCGAACGGGACACAATTCGCGAAGCGGCTTGCCTGGCGCTCACCGATTTCGCCGCCGAGGATTTGGAGCTTCTGATCGACCTGATCGCCCAGGCGACGCCCCCGCAATACGCGATTCTTGAACCGGTACTTTCCGAAGCGAAGCGTCAGGGAAGACCGGTCATCGAAAGGCTCGTCGAGGTGGCCGCCGGGTCGCGTGCGTCGGCAAAACCGGGTGCTGTTGCGACCGACGAGATCCCAAGAACGCAACCCGAACAGATTGTACGTGGCCAGCGCCGCGCCGGGGCGGCCATCGCGGCGATTCGGTTGGGGGCACCCAAAGTCGCGGCGTTGGCTGCGTTTCAAGGGACGGACGATCTCGAAGCGGTCTCGCAGTTCATCCACAACGGGCAGGAGCGCGGTGTCACGCCTGCCGATTTGCTCGACGGCCTCGACGTCGCACAAGAAGTGATCACCCGTTTTGGACTGATTCTCGCGCTGGGTGAATACCCGATCGACACCATTCCCACCGACCGCCGGGAGTCGCTGGTGGCGCGTTTGAACGCTTGGTATGCAAACGATCCCAGCGCCGCGATTCACGCGGCCTGCGGCTGGCTGCTCGCGACCTGGCGACACCCGCTGCCTGTGGTCCCACTACATACCAACGTGCGCGAAGCGTTGAGCGAATACTCAAACGAGTGGATTGTGCAACAGGTCGGGGAGGACACCTGGACCATGATTGTGCATCGGCCCGGCCGCTTTGAGGTCGGATCTCCACTCAACGAGCCGGAACGTACCGAAACCGAGACTTCAGGATCGGTCGAATTGCCCTACGCCTGGATGATCGCGGATCGAGAGCTGACCCGGGGACAGTTCGAAAAATTCTTCAAAGCGACCGGACGGCCGCTGTTGCCGATCGACGCGTGGAGTCCGACCGGCGAACATCCCATGATTGCTGCCACGTGGTTTGAAGCGGTCTTGTACTGCCGCTGGTTGACGC
>JAPLOC010000507.1:0-4226 GCA_026692825.1 Planctomycetota bacterium
CAGTGCGCACGAACCTCGCGCAACTGGTCGGTGGTGCGACGGAAGAAACCGTCATCGCCCGCGTCGGTCAAGGGATTGTTCAGGCGATTGGCAAGCAGAGTTCCTACAAGATCGTGCTGGAAAGCCCCGAACTGATCTCTCAGGAAGTGCTGGAACTGGGTCTCGAGAAACAGACCGCGTTCGAGATTGTCTCGGTCGACATCGCCGACATCGACGTCGGTGACAACATCGGTGCCCGGTTGCAGGCCGACAAGGCCGAAGCGGTCACCCGCGTCGCCCAGGCGCGAGCCGAACAGAAGCGGGCGAACATGGTCGCCCGGGAACAGGAAATGGCGGCCCGCGTGCAGGAAAACCGGGCCAAAGTCGTGCTGGCCGAGGCCGACGTCCCCAAAGCGATTTCCGAAGCGCTCACCAGCGGCCGACTGGGCCTGCTCGATTACTACGAACTCTCGAACGTGCAGGCCGACACCCGCATGCGATCGTCGATCGCCGGCGAGGGGTCGCCAAATCGCTCGAATTGACCGTCTGTTGAATCGTTGTTCGGTTGACTCTCGGTCGACCAGAGCGTGTCAGCCACCGCCAATATTCCACTTCTCACCGAGTTTCTGATGTTCTGGAATCTGATCGATCCGGTTCTCGCCGCCAATGACGGGATCGTCACGGTGGTGATCGTGATCTTCACCATCATCGGCTGGATCGTGAAGATTGTGGGGAACGCGCAGGAACAGAAAAAGGCGGCGGAAGCGAAGAAGCCGGCGCGTCGCGCGAAAAACGTCGACGATGAGATCTCGATTTTCCTGGACGAAGTCGAGCAGCGCCCGGGTGGACAAAAGCCGGCTGCCCAGAAGCCGGCGGCACAACGCCCCGCGCAGCAGCGCCCCGCGGAAAAGCCGAAACCCCAGCAAAAGAAGCCGACACCGGCTCGCACCGATCGGACGAATCCCGCTCGCGGGCAGGCTGCCGCGAAAGGTTCGCAGGGGAACCAGCGACCTGCGGGCAGTCCCGCCGGCCAGCAACAGACCAAACGAACGACTCGCCCGGGTGAGGAACTGGCCCGCCGTGGCTCTCCCGTCTCGTCCGATCTCGGTCAGCAGGTGCAGCAGCACTTGCAGACCTTTATGGCAGACCGGATCGCCCAGCAGGCTGTCAGCGACGTCTCGTCGCGCATCTCGGCTTCGGTCACCGAGCATCTCGGCCAACCGACCGCGACGGCGACCGTCGCCGCCACGGTCTACCACACCCCCACGCACCCGATTGTCGCAGTCATGCAAAACCCGACGACGCTGCGGCAGTCGATGATGGTCAGCATGGTTCTGGCCCCCCCGGTCGCGCTCAGTCGGAACCGCAAGTAGTCTCCCCTCATGTCGGCCGACCCGCTCGACATTCTGCTGCTCGCACCGCCGTTTGAGGCGCGAGGCATCTGCGCCTACACCGTTCGCCTCGCCCGTGGTCTGGCACGCCAAGGAGTGCAGGCCCAGATTCTGACCAGCGACGCCCGGAACCTCGATCCGCGAATTCGTGACGAGCTTCCAGTCCATGAGTGGTTGTACGCTCATCTGCCGGTGTGGGGATCGGTGCTGGCCCGGCTGCGTTCCAAGCAACTCTTCGAACGTTTGCCACAACTCATTCATATCCAATCCCCGCGGATGCTGCGGCTGGGAAACGAATTGGCCCGAACGCTGCAAGTCCCCTACGTACTCACGGTGCATCACCTCAGCGATGGTCCCCGGCTGGCGATTGACCGCCGGTGGTGTCGACGCGTGATCGCCGCCAGCGAATCTGTCGCTGACGAGCTGGTGAGTCGTGGGAGAATTCCGGCCTCGCTCGTCACGGTGATCGCGCCGGGGGTGGAAGCGTGTGACGCCGAACAATTGAGTCCACCACTGGAAACCGGGCGGGCTCCGGTGATTGGCACTGCCGGTCCTTTGGAACTCGACAAGGGCCTCTGCTGGTTTCTGGGTTCCGCCCGGGCGATTTTGGCGGTACGTCCCGAGGTCGAGTTTGTGATCGCGGGTTCGGGATCGGAAGAGGCGAACTTGCGTCGGCTGGCACGGGAGCTGGGAACCACTTCGCAAGTCACGTTTGCCCCGTATCTGTACGATTTCCAGATCTCGTTGCGGGCGATGGACATCTTCTGCCTGCCTGCCGTTCGCCAGGGACTGAGCGCGATCATGCTCGAGGCGATGGTGTTGGGCATTCCGGTCGTCGCCACATCGCTGGGAGGGATTGACGATGTGATCGATGATCAACAGACGGGAATTCTGGTCCCCCCGCAAGATATGGCCCGCATGACCGACCGACTGTTGTGGCTGTTGAACAATCCGCTGGAAGCGCGCCGCCTGGGGGAGGCGGGGCGCGAGCGGGTCTTGCGCGATTACGGCGTCGAACAAATGGTCTCGCGGACGCTCGCCGTTTATCAGGCGATCTCCGCCGATCCGCGCCGCGTGGCCGCCTGATCGGGGACAACCCGCCGCGTCCCGTTCCACCCGGAACCTTGCCGCACTTCTTCGCACAGGGTATCGTCTATTCACCTGCCGTGATGGACGTTCGGCCGAGATTCCTGTTCGCAGAGTCGGCCGCGGTCACCGATTCCCACCAATCGCTCCTTCCGATTCGCACGCAAGAGTTACCGCATGAGCCGCTCTGTCCGTTCGTGTTCGCTATGTCTGCTGCTGCTCGCCGGCTTTCTGCCTGCGGTTTTCGCAGGGACACCTTCCAAAGATCCGCTCGACTGGCCCCACTGGCGTGGCCCGGAGATGAACGGGATCTCGCGGGAAAAGGGGCTGGTCGGTAGCTGGTCGCTCGAGGGGGAAAACCTCCTGTGGCGGAGTACCGAAGTCAGCACGCGGTCGACGCCGATCATCATGAACGGCAAAGTCTACCTGCTCAGCCGGAATTCCCCCGATTCGACGAAAGAAGGGGAAAAAGTCATCGCCCTCGACGCCGCGACCGGGAACAAAGTCTGGGAAAACGCCTACAACATATTCCTCACCGACGTTCCCGCCGAGCGGGTCGGCTGGTCGTGCGTGGTGGGCGACCCAGAGACCGGCAACATCTTCTCGCTGGGGGTCTGCGGGATCTTCCAGGGGATCGACGGCGATACCGGCAAGACGTTGTGGCAGCACTCGATGAGTGAAGAGTACGGCATCATTCACACCTACGGCGGCCGTACAAACAATCCGCTCGTGTTTGAAGATCTGGTGATTATCAGCGGTGTGATGACTGGCTGGGGCGAATACGCCGTCCCTGCCCATCGTTTTGTCGCGTTCGACAAGCGGAATGGTCAGGCGGTCTGGATTTCCAGCACGCGATTGCGACCGCTGGACACGACCTACAGCGCTCCGGTTCTGACGACAATCAACGGTCAAAAGATGATTGTCTTCGGTTCGGTGGCTCGATCTACGCGCTGCAACCGCGAACCGGCAAGGTGATCTGGCAGTACGACGCGTCGATCCGCGGTGTCAACACGACACCCCTGGTGATTGGCAACAACGTGATTGGCGGACACAGCGAAGAAAACATCGCCGACAATCGTCAGATTGGCGCGTTGTTTTCGATCGATGCGACCGGGACTGGCGACGTCACCAAGACGAAGCAGAACTGGCTGCAGATGAACCGTCTGAGCGGCCGGGCGTCTCCGGTTCTGGTCGGTGACAAACTGTACGCGGTCGATGACGCCGCCACGATGTTCGCGTTCAATCCTGCCGACGGACAGGAAGTCGGCAAGAAGCTCCGGCTCGGGCGCGAGATCTTCGGCAGCCCGGTGTACGGCGACGGCAAGATGTACCTGGGTGAGGCGAATGGAATCTTCTACATCATTCAGCCCGGGCCCGACGGCCCGACCATTTTGCACAAGCAGCGGCTGGAAGGGGAGAACATTCGCGGCTCAGCGAGCATTTCGCATGGTCGCGTTTACTTCGCAACCAATAGCGCGCTGTACTGCCTGGGGACGAAAGACGCTCAGCCCAGCGCCGACCCGATTCCACCACAGCAACCCGAGACACCGCGAACGGCCGACGAGAAGCCGGCGCAATTGCAGCTTGTTCCGATTGAATCGCTGTTGAATCCCGCAAGGAAGCAGAAGTACCAGGCGCGGCTGTACAACGCGAACGGACGCTACCTGAAGACAGTCCCGGCGAAACTGGAGCTGCAAGGTCCGGGCAAAGTCGAGAACGACACCTACACCGCGCCGGCCGAAGCGACTCACAGCGTCGCGACCGTGACCG
>JAPLOC010000507.1:4339-7726 GCA_026692825.1 Planctomycetota bacterium
GTCACATTGTGATCGACGAAGACCTGTTCACCGCGCTGCGGACGCAAAACGAACGGGCCGCTCGGTTGTATGTCTACTGCACGACGGCGTTCGTCAACGGAGGACAACCGACGTCGAAATTCGCCGACGCCGGCCCCCGTCAGGCTTGGACCGACTTCCTGCGGTACTTCAGCCTTGACGCGGAAGGTAAGCCGGGCACGGTCGACGAAGCGAAGCAGCAGTTTGACGCTGGCCTCGAACTTCTGGTGAAGGAAGGTGTGCTGGCGAAGTGGACGTGGGGCGAAGGCCCCGGCGGTCTGGAATTGACCATCGAGAAAGGCCCCCGCGAAATCAAGGGGAACGCGGTGTTGTGCAAGATCAGCACGATTCCCAAGGGGACGCGCAGCCAGGGATGGATGGGCCAGCCGATTTATCATGACTTTCTGATTCAGGCCGACCTGAAGGGGTTGGAACGGAACAGCAAGCTCCCGAGCATGGGATTGATCAACCAGCGGTACACGCTGGACCTGATTGGGGCCGACCAGGAATTGCAGATCCGGTCTTGGACTTCGCAATTGGATTTGCGGTTCGCCAAGACGATTCCGTTCCCCTGGAAGGCCGACACCTGGTACTCGATGAAGTTCCAGAGCGAAACCAAAGACGGGAAGGTGACGTTGCGTGGCAAGGTCTGGGTTCGAGGTGAGGCCGAGCCGGCCGAGTGGCTGATTGAGGCGACCGACGAAACCCCGAATCTGGTCGGAAGCCCCGGTCTGTTCGGGAATGCGACCGACGCCGAAGTGTTTATCGACAACATCGCGGTGACGCCCAACGCCGGCTGATTCCGCGTTCCCTGGATCCAACATTCCGCTTTTCACAGGACGAGACTGATGCACGCTTCGATGCGCCGGCTTTTGTTGGGCGCCAGCCTGTTCTGCCTGGCAACGGGGGTTTCCTCCCGCGTGCGGGCCGCTGACTACGACCCGATCGCCGAGGCCACCAAGGCCAACGCTTCGCTCAAGAACAAGCCGGGCGATTCCCCCCAGTTGGGCCTCAGCCAATATCGCAACAACGTCACCGCCTCATCACTTCCGGTGGAGTGGGACGTCAAGTCGGGGAAGAACGTCAAGTTCGCCGCCCGGCTGGGATCGCAAACCTATGCCAGCCCGGTCGTGGCGAATGGCAAGGTCTTTGTTGGAACGAATAACAGTGCGGGATTCGTAAAACGATTCCCCAGCAAGGTCGACTTGGGCTGCATGGTCTGCTACGACGCCGAGACCGGCAAATTCCTGTGGCAGCACTCCAACGAGAAACTCCCCGCCGGCCGCGTGCTGGACTGGGAACAACTGGGAGTGTGCAGCAGTCCGGTCGTCTCGGGTGACCGCCTTTGGTACATCTCGAATCGGGACGAACTCTGCTGCCTCGACATCGAAGGGTTCCTCGACGGTGAGAATGACGGCCCGTTCAAGGAAGAACAGAATCAGAACAAGGACGAGGCCGACATTGTCTGGAAGCTCGACCTGATCAAGCTCGGTGCCTCGCCCCACAACGCCAGCAGTTGCTCGATCACGCTCGTGGGTGATGTGCTGCTCGCGACGTCCTCCAACGGTGTCGACGAAGGTCACAAGAAGGTCGCCCAGGCCAACGCCCCGGTCTTCCTGGCGATCGACAAGAACACCGGCAAGGTGATCTGGAGCGATGCGTCGTCGGGTGGCAACATCATGCACGGAACCTGGTCTTCCCCCTGTTTTGGTGAACTCGGTGGAATCCCCCAGGCGATTTTCGCCGGTGGTGACGGCTGGCTCTACGCCTTCGACATTCGTGGCGAAAACGGCAAGGCGAAACCAATCTGGAAATTCGACTGCAATCCCAAGGCGTCGGTCTACAAGCTCGAACGCGCCACCCGCAACCCCATCATCGGCACACCGGTGATCTATGACGGACTGGTTTACATTGGCGTGGGTGAAGACCCCGAACATGGCGAAGGGAACGGTCACCTCTGGTGTGTTGATCCCACGAAACAGGGGGATATCAGCCCGACCCAGGTCTTCAGCGCGAAAGATCCCACCAAGCCGATTCCCCATCGCCGCGTTCAGGCGCTCGATAAAGACAAGGGTGAGTTCGAACGAGACAATCCCAACTCGGGTCTGGTGTGGCACTACGAAGGGACCGACACCAAGAAGTTTGACTCGACGATGCACCGGACCCTCGCCAGCGCGGCGATCAAGGACAACCTGCTGTTCATCGCGGACCAAAGCGGTCTGTTCCACTGCCTCGACGCCAAGACTGGCAAGCCACACTGGACGCACGACATGCTCGCCGCGTCGTGGTCGACCGCTCTGATCGCGGGAGACAAGGTCTACATCGCCGACGTGGATGGACAGGTCGCGATTTTCAAACTGTCGGCTCAGAAAGAACTGATTGGCGAACTGGAACTCGACACGCCGGTCAACACCACCCTTGTTTGTGCAAATGGCATTCTGTACGCGGCGACGTTCAACACGCTGTACGCGATTCAGGAAGGTGCCAGCTTCAAGCCCGGCACCGACGCCGCGGCCGGTGGCGGTCAGTAGTGTTTGATTGAGAACTCGCCGGGTGTTTTCGTTCCGGCGAGTTCCATCTCGACACCACCTCTCGATATTCTCAACAACCCCAAGCCCCTTGGCCCGGCCCGAGCGACCGCTCGTCAGGATCGAGGGGTTTTCCTTTTTCTGCCGCGTACGCATGTCCGGTCCCGGATCTCAATCGCCGAACGCCGATGTTCGGATGCGAGGTTTCGCCCAGCGGGTGACGGTCGAACACGCCATTGCCTGGATCGATTCGGTCTTGGCGGAGTTTCGCAGTCTCCCGACCGTGGAACTTCCGCTCCGTGAGGCGGCGGGCTGCGTTCTCGCGACAGACGTGATCAGTCCTCTCAACGTCCCGCGGTTCGCCCGCTCCATGATGGACGGCTTCGCGGTTCGGAGTGAAGAGACCTACGGGGCAACGTCATACAACCCGCTGTCGCTGCGGATAATCGGCACCTGCCTTCCAGGAACTCCGTTTCCCACGACGGTGAATTCGGGCGAGGCGGTGCGAATCATGACCGGCGCGCCGCTTCCCCTGGGAACCGACGCGGTGGTCCCGGTTGAACAGACCGAGCTGTCGGGCGACGACGTCCGGGTGCTGGGTGAAGTCTCCGCGGGCAAACATGTGGGGCAGGTCGGCGAGGATTTGCGGTCGGGCGAGACGGTCCTCGCATCGGGTCGGGTGTTGCGTCCTCAGGATCTGGGCGTTCTCTCATCGATCGGCGTTGGCCGTGTCACCGTGATCCGTTCGCCGCGCGTGCGAATCGTCATCACAGGCAACGAACTGCTGCCCGCGGGAACAGTTCCCACCGGGTTCCAGACCGCGGACGCCAATGGCCCCATG
>JAPLOC010000508.1 GCA_026692825.1 Planctomycetota bacterium
CAACGGTTTGGCGGTCGCCAACACGCGTCCAAACAGGTTTTCGAGGTTGTGAAACTCCAGACCCTGCCCTTTGGAGTCTTGATACAGCTTGCGGGTCGCGTCATCCCAGGCGACATTCGAGATCGCGCGGGTTCGCAGGTACGGACGCCCCTGCTCGTCAAACAACGCCTCCCCCAGGAACCCGTGGGGACTGTCCGTCAGCTTCAAGGCGGAAGCGAGCAGCGCCTCGAATACATTGGATTCACGGTCGCCGGCGATGAATTGCGACTGTGCTTGGCGGATGGATTCCAGAAGCGAGTTTGTCGCGGCGAGCGCCGCGCGATTGCGGTTGCGGAGCGTGACGTCGCGGGCGATTCCGGTGAACTTCCGCGTCTCGCCAATCCGCATTTCGCTGACCGACAATTCAATACAAATCTCGGTCCCATCCTTGCGTCGGGCGTACACGTCGCGCGGTGTGCCAATGATCTGGGTGACACCGGTCGTCATATATCGCGCGATCCGCGCCGCATGCTCCCGCGCGTCGAGAGGATTCATCAGCAGCGTGACGTTCTGTCCGATCGCTTCTGTCAACGAATATCCGAAAATCTGTTCGGCCCCCGGGTTGAAAGACTCGATGATTCCCAGTTCGTCAATGACGATGATGGCGTCGACTGCGGTTTCAAAAATCGACCGCAACCGCGCCTCGCGATCGCGGAGTTGTTCTTCCGCGCGCTTCCGGTCGGAAATATCTCGAATATAGGCCGAAAAGACCGGTGGAGACTGCTGGGGAACGACGGCGATTTCGAGTTCGACCGGGATTTCGACCCCGTCGGCACGCAACGCGAAGATTTCGATCCGCCGACCCAGAACCGGCCCCTCGCCGGTCTCCAGGTACCTCGCCAGACCACGCGCGTGCGCTTCGCGGAAGCGTTCCGGAATGATCAGGTCGCTGAGTCGTCGGCCAATCGCCTGCCAGCGGGGGAATCCCAGGATTCGCTCGGCGGCCGGGTTGAATTCGAGGATCAATCCCTGGTGGTCGATCGTCAGGACCGCGTCCAGCGCCGCCTCCAGGATCGCCGACTTGAGCGCCTCTCCCCGACGCAGCGCCGCCTCGGTCTTGATGCGGTCAGAGACGTCGCGGGCCACGCCCACATAGCCCACGATCACCGAACGAGCATCGCGCACCGCAGTGACCACCAGCGAAACCGTCAGCCGGCTGCCATCCTTCCGGACGTAGGTCCATTCCCGCTCTTCGAAGTGACCCCGCCGCGCCCGTTCGACGAAGACGGGAAACTCTTCCGGCAAATCACCAAACTCGGCGCGCAGCCGGGCACCGTGTTCGCGGATTTCCGACTCCAGGTGAAATATCACCGGAGACTGCCGGCCGACCACTTCCGACCGGCGGTAACCCAGCATCTGCTCGGCCCCGGAGTTGAAATGGGTGATCACGCCCGAGAGATCGGTCGCGACAATCGCCACCTGGGTGGCGGCGTCAATCACCGCATCCAATGAAACTTCGTCCGTCGTTGTCATGCGACACCCTCACCCGATCGCCACGTTCAGTGAGGCGAACATGCACCTCGTTTCGAATGACCTCTTGCGTTGAATCGGTACAGTCACAAGGTGAAGCACAAGTGATGCCTATAATTTCATAATATGAGGAACCGCGACCTCTCGCCAGCGGGGAGTTCTCCAGTAAAGCAAATTTGACAAAGTCGGGAATTCTGGTGAACCAGAACGTCAATCGGGGTGAGCGCGGCGCAATATGAAACAGTTCCGCCGAAATGAGTCAAAATGGATCCCGAGATCGGTTTCGCATTTTGCGTCGCAGTTTGACTCAAGGGCTTTGCGCGCCGGTTGGATCCGCGTCATTCCGGGCTGGTCGTCTCCTGGACCAGCGAAACGATTCGGTCAAGAAATTTCTGGGTGGGCACAATCCACAAGCGGGTCGCACTGGGGAGGTAGACCAGCTCCAACCGCACGGGAAGTCGCCCCGTCAGTCGCGTGACCGCCAGGCAGTACACCCCCAGTTGGATCCCGTATTTCGCCAGCGCACTCCGCGCCAGTTCTCCCCGAGCCGACGGCTTCGCCGTCTTGTAGTCCACAACCGACCAACCCCCCTCTCCAGGAATGAGCGCGTCAATCTGGCCGGCGATCATTCGTGAGTCGGGTTGTTGATCGCCACTGGCAGTCGGCCAGGGAAGCAGAAAATCGATTTCGCGGTGCGTCCCAGGGAGCCGACGCAGTTCTTCAAACAAGTCACTGTGCCTCAATCGCTCGATACACCGGGCGGCGGCCGCTCGAATCGCCTCGGAAACCTCAATCGGCGAAGCGCGAACGACCCGGTCCAACGCCTCCGCAGGATCCTCCTGAAGCAGTTCGAGCGCGCGATGGACCAGAGTTCCCAGCGTGGTGGCGTCGTCGGGCGGCAATGAATGGGCTTCCGCGTCCCCCGCTGTTTCCACCAGTTTGACTTCGACCAGCGTGTGGAGTTCGTTCAGGTCGTTCCGCGAAGCTTTCTCCAACCGTTCCGCGACCAATTCCTCCAATTCCGAGACACTGAACCGCTCGCGTGAAACCGCCCCGGCGGCGAATACGCGCATGGAATCTGGCAACCCAGCGGGGATCGCGCGTTCGACCGCATCTCGCAACTTGGTGAGCGGAAGTCTCCGCGACTCGGTTCCCGTGGAAGTCGCCGTGATTTCCGGCCGCGCCTGGTGGATGTGGATCGCCGGGATCTGGCCCGAGTATTTCGCGAGCGCGGACACGCCCCCAGTCCCCGGTTCCATCCGCGGCTGCCCGGTTCGCAAATCGAAGCGTTCCTGCAAAAGCTGCATCCAGGGATGTTTGATTTCGAATCCCGCATCCCGTTCACGAAGGCTCGCCGAGAGGATCAACAGGTCGGCCGCCCGGGTGGTGGCGACGTAGAGCAGCCGTTGGATCTCTGCCAGATCCTCGTCCGCTTCCAGGACGGCGTACGCCTGCCGACCCAGGTGCGTTGTTTCCCGCGAGAATTTCCGCGGAACCGAAACGAGGGGTCCAAGTTTTTCATCGAACTGGGGGCCTCCCTGACCATGCCCCGTCACGCGATTCATGTCGGCGAGGACGACCACCGGGAATTCCAGTCCTTTCGACTGGTGAATGGTCATCAACCGGACGACATTGCTTGATTCCGGATGCGTGGCGGCGAGCGATTCCCGCGACTCCTCGGCGACAGCCGACGACAGGTGTCGCGCGAAGTCGGCCAGCGTGAACATTCCCGTGCGGTCGAAATCGCGAGCCAGATCGATCAACTTGCGAAGATTCGCCAGCTTGCGATCCCCCAGAAATTCCGTCAGCAGGGAGGCGTCATATCCCGTCCTGTCGATCGCGGCCTGTAACAGCTCCGCGACTGTAGTCCGCGGTGCCAGTTGACGCAGCTCGTCGAGCGTGGCCAGCGCCTGTGCCGCGGGGTTCGCAGAGTTCGGGTCAGCGGTCACCTTTTCGATCCGCGCCAGCAACAGATCATCGTCCGTCAGGGCAAAAAACGGCGAACGGAGGAGGCCGATCAGGGCGACTTCGTCGTCGGGTTCGTCGAGTACAAGACACAAATTGACGATGTCGTAAATCTCCTGCTGAGAGTAAAACGCCCGTCCTCCCACCACATAGTGATCCACCTCCAGCTCTCGCAGAGCCTCTTCGTAATAGCGGACATCCGTCATGGCCCGGAAGAGGATCACAATATCACGCGGATCGACCGGGCGAAGGTGGTAGTTCCCTGTCGCCGGATCCTTTTCGCGAACTCGCGGAACTTTGTCGTCCAGAAGCTGCCTCAGGCGACGGGCGATCCAGGCCGCCTCCCGGCGACGCTGGTCGGCGACGGTTTCTTTACCGGCCTCCGCAATTGACTCGCCCTCTTCGCCCTCTGTGGTCGATGCCGGAGCGGAGGCACTCGGGATCGGTTCTGCCGACTCCATCGCGAAGAGAAACTCAATGCACGGGTCGGTGGTCACTTGCGGAGTCTGTGGTGACAGCGCTTCGTACTCTCCCCCCAGCGCGCCGTCGCAGAGCGCATTGACGAATTGCAAAACCGCTGGCTGACTGCGAAAGTTGCCCGTCAGGGGCAGCCGGCCAGGTATCGGAAGCAGTTCCCGAAGTTCTCGAAAAACGCGTGGTTCGGCGCGACGGAAGCGATAGATCGACTGTTTCACATCGCCGACGAGAAACAACTTTCCCCGGGTGAGTTCGTCGCCGCAGAGCCGTTTCACAATCTCCGCTTGAAGCCGGTCGGTATCCTGAAATTCATCGACCATGAGCAGCGACATGCTATTCGCTGCGCGACGGCAAACTTCGGGAAACTTTCGCAAGAGTTCACTCGCCGAGATCAGCAGGTCGTCAAAGTCGAGCCAGCCTTCGTCGCGCTTTCGCTGGTCGTATTCGCGACCCGCACGGTCCGCCACCCGCAACGCCGCCAGACTGATCCGGGCCGACTCGATGGCGAGATCCCGATCAAAATCCAGCTTTTCCAACAAATCGTTGAGCGCCTTGCGGAGATCCGAAAAACCATCGCGAATGTCGTTGTAGACCTCTTCGCAGACCCAGTTCTTCTTCGTTCCGCCACCCCGAATTCCCGCGGCCGCGACCAGTCGCTCGATCGCCCCAAGGGGATCCCTCGAGTCGGGCAACGCGGGAAGTTCCGCCAGCAGCGTCTGGCGTCGCTCGGCCATCACCGGATGGTCGGTCTCATGCGCCGCCAGAAGCCGCACAACGTTCTGCGCCACACGCGATTCCACCAGACGCTGCAACAGCTTGGGAACCGCTTCACCGTTCCAGACGGCGATCCAATGGTCGGCGAGTTCTTCCGGGGACTTCGCCATCCATTGCGTAGGGTCGATCCGATAGCGCTGAGGAGTGAGAATCTCCAAACGGCCAAGCACCCCCTCCCAATTGAACGCCTGCACGAGTTCCATCGCATCGGGGTCGCGCGCGACCAGCAGGTCATGCAACGATTTCACCAGGGACCGGCGCAGAAACGCGCCCCCCGTCGTTTCGTCAAACAGTCGTGATTGCGGATCGATTCCCGCTTCGACAGCGTGCGAACGCAGCAGTGTCATGCAGAACGAATGGATCGTACTGATGCGCGCCGAATCGACTTCGCGCACCAGTTTCTGCCAATGATCCGCTTCTTCGGGCGGGCACTGCGCGAGGCGTTCACGGCACATCCGTCGCACCCGTTCGCGCATCTCGCGGGCGGCGCGATCGGTGAAGGTGATCGCCACGACCGAAGAGAGGTCCGCGGCATTCTCCCCCAGGGCGATCTGCGCGAGAAACCGCTGGGTGAGGACAAATGTCTTGCCGCAACCCGCCCCCGCCGACAACGCGACCGAAACGTCGCGAGTGTTGATGGCGGTGGCTTGTTCGTTCGTGAATGCGGGCATTTTGGTGGCGGTTTGGACTGTGAATATTTGACAGGATGAAGAGGATGAAAGGGATGAACAGGATGGAGTTGCTCGCCATTCCTGCTCTCATTCAACGGACCGCGAGGGCAGTGAGTTGGCAGTGCGAGAATCAACGGGCATAGTTGTCGGAATTCAGCCGATCCTAGCCCCGGAGCGGGCTGTTGATTTTTTTATGAAGTCTGACTGAATTGGCGGGCCGGCTGTCGTGGCCTCATTCCAGATCCGCAAACGCGTCGGCCACAAGCAATCGAAAACCTGGCAGCAGGCTGCCCCCGTCGATGAACTCTGTGACGCCGTAGGTTTTGCTGTTGTCGGGAGACAGGAAAACTGTGATCGACCGTATTTTCAAATCCACGAACCAGACTTCGATAGCGCCCGCGGCGAAATACTCAATTCGCTTTCCGGTCATTTCCCGCCGCGTATTGCTCACGCTCAGGACTTCGATCGCCAGGTCCGGTGCCAGGCCCGCGATGGGTCCGCGGGGTCTCTTGCCATCGGGGAATCGGCGACGCGACACGAACGAGATGTCTGGAATCCGAATCAGGCCAGGTGCCAACCGCATCATCCCCGATTCGCGGGCGACCACCCCCAGGCGATGCTTCGATACAAACGGTGTCAAGAGTCCAATCAGGGTCGCTGCGACAACTGATTCTTCGTACCCGATCGGCTTCTCCACCAGCACGCCATCGACGAGTTCACACAACCGATCTTCCGTCTCCGCGATCCGAATGACGTCCGCTTCCGTCGCCACGCCCGGTGGGGGATCATGACGAATACGCCACAAGGGAATGGCCCCAAACCGGCTGACCAGATCGGCCGCCGTGTATCGACTTGCCGATGGGGAAATCGCCGTCATGAGAAGTGGTTCCTGGACTCACGAGGAAGGGATCCTTTGATTGTAGTCAAAGGGGTCGCGACCCGAAAATCAGCCGGGGCAATCATCACCTCCGGGATGGCGGGGCGCGGACAAACACCACCCCCAGATCGTCGGCGAAGACCTCCCTCCAATCGGGATCGTTCCGCATGTCGCGAATCAGTCGACTCCGATACCGGCGATCCAAAACAACCGTTGTCACCTGGTGTCGATCCAAAACCTCGCGCCACCCCTTGTCACGGCGGACGACTGTCATGTAGTCGCGCCACTGACTGGAGGGAATCAAGTGGACGTGTGACGCGACAAACACACGGAGATCGGGCGGTCCGGCCCAGAGGAAATAGTCCCCCCACTCCATCGGCTGAAACAAAGGTCCCGCGGGGGGATTGGCCCGCAGAGAGTCAGCGATCGCGAGCGGAGTATCGCTGACGACCAGCCGTTCAACCGAAGGACTCCGTCGCGTCACAATCGCATCCCCCAAGGGGGACTGCCTGACGGAAACTCCCCAGGCGAGGGCCGCGAGCGCCAGCCAGAGCGGACTGCGCGCCACGGAAATGCTATGTGCGACCCCCGGTCGCGGCAGGATCGCCATGACAGTCAGCGCGCACAATGGTGCGACTCCCCCCGCCCACCAGACAATGAACCGCGCGGAATGGACCGTCGCCAGCCCCAGAACGACGGCACCGGCACCGAATGAGAGGACGGGACCGCGCTGGACCAGAATCGCCAGTCGACGAAGACGCGTCGTGAAGCAATAACGGATTATGGCGACCGCCATCAAGAGCCCCGCACCCGACGAGACCGCGACAAAACGAACTCCCTGTGGAGAGGCGAGTCGCAGCGGTTGCCATTCGGTCAGATCGGCGAGATTGACGTGGCGGGCGACCGACAGAACCTCGGCGTGGAGTGAAAGTCCGTACGGATTCAACAGGGTGGCCGCTATCGCGCAGATCAACCCGAGCGCCAGCCGGCGAAACGGCGCGTCACCCAGCGTGGAACGCCGAATTCGCGAGAACAGGTTGCGGGGAGTCTTGTTGTCGCGGGCCATTTGCGTAATCCACCGCGCCAAGAGCGCACAACCAATGTGCAGCCACCCGATCACGAATGAGCCGTGCAGATTCGCCCAGAGTGCGAAGAGAGGAACGAGCCAAAGGGGTTGCCGAAATGCGCGGCGGTGGTCGGCGAGTTGCCACACCACCAGCCCGGCGAACAGGATGCCAAATTGCTGGGGGCGAATCACCACGATTTGAAACCAGGCTCCCAGAAGCCAGACACCTGCCGCGACCAGTCCCCCCAGTTTCGACCGCGTCGCCCGCCCCCCGCAGGCGTAGGCGACCAGACTGCCGGCAGTGACCTGGAGCGCATGCGATTGCTGAAGTGCCAGAGCGCCTCCGAGTTTCTCCCATTGAAACCAGAGGAACTGGGCGAGCCAGGCGGTGTCGATGAACTTCGATTCCGAGGCGCATGGAATCAGGGGTTCATAGGTGGGCCAGCCGTGGGTTGCGATCCAGCGACCGTAGGCGAGGTGCCCCCAGAGGTCGGTGTGACGCAGCGGGAGTCGGCTAAAAAACCGCCAGACCAGTGCCAACAGCACGGCAAACATCCCTGTGAAGGGCGAAATCCCGGCAATTCGGGCCGGGAGCCACCAGGGCGTTACCGGCGGCGAAAGCCGCTTCGCGGGGAGCTGAAGATGCCGGTCAGACACAAAGAACCCGGGGAGGGAGAAATAGCCGCTGGCGGGGATTCACGGCGTCGATTGTCGCGGTTTCCCCCCGAACGTCAAACGTGCCATTGAAAGCGGACGACGGAACCGGGAGAATGGACCCGGTTTACATGAAGCGAGCATTTCCATGGCGGATTCCGACGAAAAATCGACTTCCAAAGACGCCGGTCGGACCACGACCGAGCGCCAGTTGGGGCCTTTCGTCCTAAAAGGCAAGCTGGGCGTGGGGGGGATGGGGGTTGTCTACCGGGCGATTTACACCAAAGAGAACCGGGAAGTGGCGATCAAGCTGCTGCCGGCGGCCGCCTCGGAAGATCCCCGGCTGGTAGCCCGGTTTGAGCGGGAACTGGAAATCTTGAGGAAACTGAAGCACCCCAACATCGTCCCCTGCTATGGCGGCGGCAAGATCAGCGGACACCGCTGGATGGCGATGCAGTTGCTCCCGGGTGGAACCGTCGGCAGTGAATTGAAAAAGCGGGGCAAATTTCCCTGGCAGGATGTGATTAAGATCGGGATCGCGGTCTGCTCGGCACTCGAACACGCGCATGGTGCCGGGATCATCCATCGCGACCTGAAACCGTCGAACCTGCTGCTTTCCGAGGATGGGCGGGTGAAACTCGCCGACTTTGGGATCGCCCGCGACACCGATGCCACGGGCCTGACGGCGACCGGCCGCACAGTGGGAACCTTCGCCTACATGGCCCCCGAACAGGTTCGGGGTTTCCCCCCCGCGACGGCAAAAACCGACCTGTACGCACTCGGATGCGTGCTGTTTGAACTACTGACCGGACGTCCACCCTTCGAGGGGGATAGCGCCCCCCAGCTCCTGTACCAACACATCGAAAAAAAACCACCCCGCGCCAGTTCGGTGGCGCTCGACTGTCCAATCTTTCTGGACACGCTGATTCTGCAGTTGATGGAGAAAGACCCCGAGAATCGCCCGCGCGACGCGGCGGCGGTCGAGCTGGCGCTGCGGGAAATCGAAACCAAGGTGAACGAGCAGTCGAGTCTGACAAAGCATGTCGCCGAGGGGGGAGCGACCGCGCTGAGTCTCACCGGGGATACAAAGACCGTCCGCGACCTGCTCAAACCGAAAAAAAAGAAACGCAAATCCGCCGATGCGGGTCGACCGTTCTACGAACGGACACCGTTCCTGGCCAGCGTTTTGTCGATTTTGGTCGGGTTGATTGTCTGGTCGCTGTGGCCGTTGAGCGAGGAACAGCTTTTTGAAAAAGCGCGGCCGATGATGGAGACCGACGATCCGTTTGTCTGGGATCGGGCGATGTCGCAATACGTCCTTCCGCTGAAGAAACGCTTTCCAGACAGTCGGCACGGCGGACAGATTCAAGAGTGGACCGATCGCATTGAAATGCGAAAAGCCGAAGAGAAGTTGAAGTACAAACTGAAGATCGGTCGGGAGTTCGACACCGAAGGGGAACGACTCTTTGCCCGCGCCCGGCAGTATGAACAATTCGGCGACCAGATCACCGCACTCGAAAAATACGAAGCGCTGATCACGCTGCTGGAGAAAGACGAGTCGGCGCGCGTCTTCATCAATCTGTCCCGTCGGCAAATTGCCACCATCAAGAACTCCGGTGGCGACTCGGCGGACCGCCGGAAGATCGTTCAGGACGCTCTCGATCGTGCCGACAAACTGCTCGCCGACGGGAACAAACTCGCCGCTCGCGACGTGTTGCAGAGCATTGTGCGCCTGTACCGTGAAAACCAGGAGCTGGGTGAATTGGTGAAATCGGCACAGTCCAAGCTGGACGAGAAGTAGGGCCGGAGTCGACGCATCCAGTGATAAGGTCGATCCAATTCGACGGATTCCGCGTTACTTGCTACCAGACCGGGCGCAGCGGAATCCGCAGTGGAACGTGCCTGTCATTGGTTCCCCTTTCATCCGGGCGCTCACGCGGTATCCGGTGCAGTAATTGTCGCTGCACATGAACGAGCCTCCGCGCTGAATCCGCTTGATCACCCCCGGTTCATTGGGATCGAAGCTCGACTCGGGGCCGGGGGGATTGTCCCGCGGACTCAGTTCATAGTAATCGGGGCGGTAAAAGTCGGCGCACCATTCCCAGACGTTGCCCGACACACCATAGAGGCCGAATCCATTCGGTGGAAACTGGCGAACGGGCGCGGTGGCTTGAAACCCATCGTCCGCGGTGTTTTCGTCTGGAAAATTCCCCTGCCAGATATTCGACCGCCACTTCCCTTCGGGCTTCAGTTCTTTGCCCCAGGGGTACGGTTGTCGGGACAGTCCTCCGCGGGCGGCGAACTCCCACTCGGCTTCCGATGGCAGCCGCTTGCCGGCCCACTTCGCGTACGCGGCGGCGTCGACCCACGCGATGTGGGCGACCGGGTAGTTCATCTTCCCCTTCAGGGTGCTGCCGGGGCCGCTCGGGGACCGCCAGTTCGCGCCGAACGTGTATCGCCACCATGGGGGGTACGGGGTGTCCCAGGTCCGCTCGTCCACACAACGGGCCATCTTTGCGAAATGTGGTGCGATCGAATTCCGGGTTGTAACAGACCGAGCCGGCGACCAGATTCTCTTCCGGAATCGCGTTCAAATCGGGGATCTGGCCGACGAAATCCTCGCGCTTGGGCGTTTTTTCGGCGATCGTCACATAGCCGGTGTTTGCGACGAATTCCGCGAACTGCGCATTGGTCACTTCCGCTTCGTCCAGCCAGAAGCTGTCGAGCGCCACCCGGTGAATTGGCTGTTCGTCGGGAAATCCATCGGTCGCCCCCATGTCAAACGCTCCGCCGGGAATCCAGACCATTCCCTCGGGGGCCGGTCCTGGGGCGTCTTGTGGTGCGCGTTCAGGGTTGGGGGCGACGGCAATCGGATCGGGAGGTGTTGGCTTGCGTGACCACGGAGGGGTGAAGGCCGCCGCGACGATCAATCCGCACACGACCAGAGTGATCAACGGGACCAGTGTCGTCGACTTCATCGCGCAGTTTCCTGTGCCGTCCGCAGGGGTTCAATCCCCAGTTTGCGAACATACTCGGCATATTGCTGATCGAGTTCGTCGGACTCAACGCCGATCAGCTTCCAGAGTGATTCGGGCTTTTCGCGGACTGTTTTTGTCGGGCTGTAGATTTGCGAGAGGTATTCGACAAACTCATCGCGATACTGCCCGTCGTCGTGGTGCAGAAAGAAATGAACCAGAGAAGCCCCTTGCGCATAGTTCCGCTTGATCTCGGGGGAATTCTGGTACTCCACCATTCCCATCCGACTGAAGGAGGCGATCGGAACGTAATACTTCTCCACCAGAAAATGCTGTCGGGCGAAATGAAACCGAGGGGTTTGCGGGTCACCGAAGGAAAACGTCTCCCCGGTTTTTTGAAACGACTCCATGTAACAGGCGATTCCCTCGATCGACCAAAAGTCGGACTTCATGCCGATCTCGCCGATGGCGGGCCGGGCTCCTGAGAGCAACTGGTGTGTCGCTTCGTGATAGAGCGTCGAGTCATCGGTCGCCTGGGGATCGTAGAAGAAGTGCGCGACGCCGGTCTTGGGAAAGTAGATGCCGCGCGTCAGTTCCACCTTTTGCGTTGTCTCACGCTTGATGCGGGTGATGTACTCGTCACGTGTGGCGTAGTAGTGAACGACGAGCGGCTTGGCGGCGGCCCTCTGACTGCCGGTCCCCGCGAGCAACTGTTTGAATTGCTCGGGGGTGTTGAAGAATCCCGCCAGCGCCTGCAGGAACAACCCGTGGAACTCCTCCAGCTTCTTCGCCAGTTCCACCCCGCGTTCGAGGCTGTGATTCGTCCGAACGAGATAGTGTTCCGTCCGCACTTCCCACGCCTGGGCGAAGTCGCGACGGATCTCGGCCTCCCGCTCAGAACTGATCCAGTTTGACTTGAACAGCCGTTCCCCTTTTTTCAACCGTTCGATCTGCTCCTGCAGCACCCAGCCAAAACGGTCGTCCCACTGTTTGTGTTCGCGGAGCATCTTCGCTTCGAACGGGGACATCCAGTCGTCCCCCGTGCGGACGAAGCCGAGCGCCTTACGGGCGGCGGGATTGTCGGGATCGTGATGCGCCACCTCCCGAATCAGATCCCAGGCGAAGCTGAAATGGCCGGCGGCGAGAACCTTTTGCGACAACGCGAACAATTCTTTCGCGTAGTCCTGCCGTTTCTGCCGTAGAGGCACCCGCCACCCCTTTTCCTCCGGGGGCAGGTCGGGATTCAGCGGCTCTAAAACCGACTTGGGAAGATCGGCGACCCGCATCGTGTCGGGAGAGAACGGGACCGCCAACTCGCGGACCGTGTCGGCGGCCGCAGGAAGATTGTCTTTGGCGCACTGTTCCGCCAGCGCTTCCAGCTCGCGATGAAATCGGGCCTGCCGGTCGGTGTATTGCTTCCGCAGGGGGGCGATATCGCGCTTCGCCCGCGTCTTCTGGCCGCGCGAGGCGTTACGTGACTGCGACCAGGCTGGCGAAGGGGAACCCAGACTCAGACTGCTGAGCGCGAACAGAAAACAGAGTATTCCCCTGGTGAA
>JAPLOC010000509.1:0-8835 GCA_026692825.1 Planctomycetota bacterium
GTCAGCAGGAACTGGTGCTGCGATCCGTCGGGCTGTTCGATGTAGAACATCGAAAGATCGGCATTGGGCTTCTTCTGCAAGGACCACAGCGCGACATTCGTCTGGTAGACCACAAACGTCTTGACCTGGTCTTCGTACATCGCCTCAAGTTCGGAGTCGGCAAAGTTGTTGAAGCCGGGGCTCAGTTTTTCGGGAATGCGGAAGTCGGCTTGCGGCGCCCAGAAGCCGACGTTGTTGTTGATGTCGTCGATATCCCCCAAGACGGCCGGGTTGCGGGGAATCGCATTCGCACTGTAGCGCGCCAAATGAATGGTCGACAGGTCGGGGGCCAGTGAGCTGACGTAAAACGACGTGCCGGCTTTCGTCGAACTCCCCTCCAGGTAGAACAGACTCGACTGATGATCGCTTGCCTTGACGAAAGCCGCGCCCGTCCCGAGTGGACTGGGTGTGAATGGTCCGGCGATTCCGCCGTGCGCGGTGTCGAAGAAGACCAATGTGTCGTAGTTTGTCGTCGAATCGTTGGTCGTATCCAGAGCGGCGAGTTGAATGTTGTAGGTCTGTCCCCCAACCGAGATCGTTTCAAGCTTCGTCGTCTTCTGCAGAACAGGGCTGTAGGAGACGTGGCCGGTTGCGGTCAGGTCGGCCTGGGTCTGCGAAGGGGCTGCGCTGAAGTCGCCCGAAGTCAACGTAAATCCTTGCGCGCCAACTCCCGCGAAGGCACCGAACGGTACGGTGTAATCGACCGTCCGCTCGGCCGCCGGTTGCACCGTCGTGGTGCCGATCTTGATGTCGGCACCGTCGGCACCGGCGAATGTCGCGGCGATCACCGTCTTGCCCGCCGCCTGCAGCGTTTGCCAGACCGGAGTCGCTGTGGGGGTCGGATCCTCGGCTGGACCGTGAATATCATAACCGCCGATCGGTGCCGCGAATCCACTGGTGGTGCCGCCACTGAAGGGACTGGCCAGCAGCCGAAAGCTGTTGCCGACCACGTCGTTGTACGCCGCGGTCGAACCGGTCACCATGGCGATGTGGCCAGGGGCGGTCAGCGAGGGGGAGACCGTCAGGTTCTGGGTGGCGGCGACGCCGTGCGTCCGCAGATAGCCGATTCCGCTATCGGTACTGAGCGCGCCGCTGGCGAGATACTGGTCGATCAGGTTCGAGGTCGCGCCGTCGAGCGAGATTAGCACGAGCTGCGTACTGCTGCTGAGCAGCGCTCGTGTTTCAAGCACCTCGGCCCGTGGCGACCAGTTGCGACGTCCCTTCCGGCGGGACGAAACGCCTCCCGCCAGATTGCCGATGATTCGCGGCCAGACTCTGCGCCACAACACGCTGATGCTTTTCATGAACCGACATCCTCAAGAGAACGACGTAACCGCGGGAGTTCGATTTTTGGTCGACGGGAGACGCGTGACGCTATCGGATGCGCGTGAGCGCTCAGTGTTTCCGCGAAGAATTTGCCGAGAAGGGATGTAAAAGGTAACCCCCATAGAGCGACGTCGCCCTGAGCTGCCAGCGGCTCTCTGCGCGGTCATCACTCGGGCGCTGTCGCGCGATCCTCGTTCCAGATTTCCCGACATTCTGGCGTTTGGAACGGCGCTGCGATCCGCAGTGCCAACCGGTCAGCCGTTTTAGCCGCAGCACGCCGAGGTGATCCAGACGACCGGCCAGCGCTATTGCGCTGCGAGATTTCCTACGAGCCGGATCGTGGGCATCAATGACGCGCGCGTTTGGCTGAAGTCTCGGCACGAACCGCCTCGCGTTCTGCCAGGACACGCGGCACCGCTCCCCCTGAGATGTTCAGCGTGCGAGCCGCAATCCAACGCCTATTCCCCGACCTTCGCGAGGACATCGCGTGCCTGCTTCGCGTACCGCTCGTCGGCTCCCGAGTCGATGATCTTCCGCATCGCGGTGCGGACTGCGACGGGGTCGGTCACCTGGTCTGCGATATAGATCGCCACCTGGGCAGCAGTCGCCTCCAACCCTGGTTCGTTTAGAAACTCAATCGACAGGTTCATCGTCTCCGCATTCTGGAAGTTCAGCAGGGCATGCAACACTAGAACTTTCTCGTCATTCCGTTTGGCGACTTTCAGCGCCTGGCGGGCCATTTTCAGTCGCTCGTCGGCAGGAAGTCCAAATTGTCGAAATACGCGAATATAGCCCCGAATCGCACGGATCTGATACTTCGAGTTCGTCAGCGATTCCGCCAGTTTCAGCAGCTCGGGGGCCACGTCCGGAGTGGGCCACTCACCAAGTGCTCGAGTCGCCCCGTCCTGAATCGCGTCGCGTTTGTCCTTCGCGCCAGCGACCGTCCGGTTTAACGCCGCCTCTCCTCCGACCGCTCGCAGGGCCTCAAACAGTGTTCCCGCCGATTCTGGTGCCGCCGACTCGAATCGTTTCGCCAGGGTGTTGACGTACTGGTCCGGATTCGTGGCTCGTCGGCATGCCGAAACCAGGGCGGTGGGCGCCGCCGATCGCGCAGCCTGCGGTGCGCTCACAACGCGCGACACCAGCTCATCGAATTCGTCACCCTCGATGGTCTCTCCCAACGCGTTCCACGCCGACAATCGAATCTGAGACGTCGGCGACTCCAACCCGCTCCACAACAAGGGAACCGCCGACACGATTCGTCGCGCCGCCACCAATTCCAACAATTGCGCATGATGCGGCGGATCCGGGGTCTTGAGTTTTCCAACAAGCGCCGCGTCAATCTCGCCACCAGAAAGTCGCCTCAAACTGGCCAGCGCCAGTGGAGCGTCACGGTCTTCGGCGCTCGACGCGATGTCCAACAAGGAGTCAACTGTCGATACGTCTCCCAGAGTCCCGAGTGCTCCGATCGCGGCACGTCGAATCAGGGGTTGTTTGGAATCGAGCAACCCCTCAACCGCGGTCCGCGCTTTCGGCTCTCCCAAATCCCCCAGGCACTCAACCAGCAAGGCGACCCGGTGTTCATCCCTCTGATTCAACTCGGCCAACAATACACTGACCGCCGCTTCAGGCGGAATCTCTCGCGCGGCGCGCAGTCCGACAGCGAAAAACCGCATATCGTCGCATTGAAGCTGCTCTCGCAACAACGGCACACCGTCGGTGCCACGCGAGCGAATTGCGGACAACGTAGCCGCCGTTCGTAACGGCAATGGCGTGTCGCCCTCGCGGACCGCGTCGTACAACGCAATGGCCTCTTTGGGATGCTTCTCCGCAAACAGAAGGTCAGCACACCGCAGACAGGCGTCGGCAACCGCCACGCGCACGGGTCCTGCGGTGCCACCCAAGGTCTCGTGAAGTCTCTTCGCGGACTCCGTGTTCCCCACCCGTCCCAGAGCGGCGGCGGCGGCCGCGCTTTGAATCTGCGGCTCACCGCTCTTCATCAATTCCGCCAGTTGTCCGATCGCCCCGGAATCCCGGCGATTGCCAATCGAATTCAGCACTCCAATAAGTTGCGACCCCTTCACTCGAGACAGAGCCGCACGAAACACTTCATCGACTGCCGGGTCTGGAATCGCTTCCAGCCCGGTCCGAGCGAACTGCGATAACGCTTTGTCGCTCAGCAACTCCGCCAGCACCGGAATCGACTGGCGGTCTCCAATTACCGCCAAACGTCGACAGGCGACCCCCTTGTCGTGGAGTGACGCATCGGAACGCAGAACCGCATGCAAACTGTCGAGACTCTCACCGGCACGAACAGGTGACAGCGATGAAATCGCGACTGTCAGGAAGAGAGTCGTGAATTGAAGACGCTGGACGAGTGACACGTGAGTGTTCCTTGAACATCGACCATTGCCGACAGCGGAGGGCGAATCGATCGAAAAATGAACGGCATGTGGTTGCGACTGTGTTTGAGATCGACGACCGATCAAACACGCCATGGTTCGCGGTACGCTCGCGACCGCATGCGGTTGGCCTCTTCGTCGTCGAGGAATTCCTCTTTCACCGGATCAAATTTCAACGGACGCCCTAACTGCCATGCGATATACGCCGCATGCGCCGCGATGTGCGACTGGGCGGCGATATTGGCATTCGCCGCCGTCGTTCCCTTCGACTTCACGCAGCGCAGGAACTCGCGGATGTGGCTGGTCGGGTCGGTTCCCACGTCGGCGAACTGACGCTGCTCTTTCCGGAGTTTCGCCGGCCCAATCAGCATGTCACCACTGTCACCGGTCTCGACCCACCCGTCGTCCCCTTCGAATCGCACACTGCACGTTCCCATCCCCAGCCAGCCGCTGTCACGCATCACCAGTTCAACACCGTTCGCGTAGTGGGCGACCACGGTATTTCCCCGCGGCTCGTATGACACGGGGGCCGAATCGTCGGAGCCACTCGCCCACTGACACAGGTCGATGGTGTGCGCTCCCCACTCCAGAATCCCCCCGCCGTGGAAATCGAAATAGCCGCGCCAGCGGCCAGCGACGTACGCCGAATTGTACGGACGCCACGGCGTCGGCCCCAACCAGCGGTCCCAGTCGACCACGTCTTTGGCCGGCTCGGTCTCGGCGGGCAGCCAGTTTTGTGTTGTCGGCGGAGCCAGAGTATTGGCGTGAACCGAACGCAACTTCCCCAGTGTTCCACTCCGCGCCAGATGGACGGCGTGCATGAAGTTTCCGATATTTCGTCGTTGGGTCCCCGCCTGGTAGACCCGCCCGTATTGGCGGATTCCATCGGCCAGCGCTCGACTCTCGGCGATTGTCATCGAGCAGGGCTTTTCACAATAGATATCTTTGCCCGCCTTCGCCGCAAGGATCGACGCGAGCGTATGCCAGCGATCACCCGTGGCGATCAACAGCGCATCGACATCGTCGCGGGCGAACAGTTCGAACATATCGGAGTAAGTGGCACAATCGGCGGTCCCGTATTTGTCGTCGACAATCTTTTTCGCGGCCTCCCGCCGTTCGCTGCGCACATCGCAAACAGCCGCGAATTGAACCTCGGGTTGCTGGAGGAAGATCCCCAGGTCGTAGGTGCCCCGGCCACCGCTGCCGACAATGCCCATGACGATTCGTTCACTTGGCGGCACCGCTCCGTCTTTTCCCAATGCCGACGCGGGAATAATGGTCGGAACGGTGAACAGCGAACTGGCGGCGACAGCGGTCGATTTCAGAAATCGCCGACGCGTGTGGAGACTCGGTGGCTGATTCATTGGCGTTTGGTGGGAGGAGCGTCGACGCGTACTCATTTCGCAGGCGCGGGCTTGGTGATTCGCGGATTCTCAAACCAGTAGAGTCCCGATTTGCCGGGTGCGACGATGTCAATATCACCGTCTCCGTCCAGATCGCGAACAGCCATTTGCAAACCCGTGCCGGCGGAACCACGCGGGAAATCCTTGAGCGCGTCGCGCAGCTCAGCGTTCGACGGCGCGTTCGGGGCCTTCTCTCCCTGGTAGACAACTGTTTTGACCCACTTGGCTGACTTGCGGTCAAACTTGAAAATGAACACGCACGGTTCATCGGTGGCACCCGCTTCACTGGGGTGGGCGTAGATCCGTTTTCCGGTGACGAATTCCATTTGACCATCGCCATCAAAGTCGGCCAGATGCAATGTGTGAGCTTGCGAAAAACTGTTGTCGATATCCTCCTTGGTCCAAGTCCGTTTGCCGTCCGAGTCCTTGGACTGCTTCACCCAGTGAAGGCCGAATTCGTGTCCCACCCCCCACACAATGTCGGTGTCGCCGTCGCCATCGAAGTCGTGACCAATGATCTCGATGCTGGCCGTTCCCAGCGAGAGTTCGGGGTGAAATTTCCAGTCGGCGGCCCGCTCGGCCGGCTGCTCGTACCATCCCTTGGGGGTGATCAGATCGATTCGCCCATCGCCGTTGATGTCCCCATGACCGATGCCGTGCCCGGCCCCTTCCGGAGCGAGTTGTCGGGAATTCCACTCGACTTTGGGCGACTTCGACTTCAACTCGTAAATCACCATCTGGCCGCCGACGTTGGGAACGAACACCGGTGTTCCATCTCCGTAGAGATTGACCAGAGAGCCGGTCTCCATGGATCCGGGGGTGTCGATGGTGTGTTCGGTCCAGGGCTGGGTCGGGTCGGCGGGCTGTTCAACCCACGCGATCCGTCGGCTGAAGTAGGCGCAGGTTAGAATGTCCATCCGGCCATCGCCATTGACGTCGACCGGCAGGTCGGCGAAGTCTTCGTAGTAGTGTGGGTTTGTGCCGCGCGGCACATCGCGGACTTTGTGCCGATTCCAATTCGGGGCGGCGTACCACGAGTCACCACTGAACACATCGAGTTTGCCATCTCCGTTGAAGTCGGCGACGCCAGCGGCTTCGAATGGCGACTGGTCGTTGATCACGTGCTTCCGCCATTTTGGTGCCTCGACGGTATCCGCCGCGTCCAGGAACCCCGCCTGTCCCACAATGGTCAGGAAAACGACAACAGACAACGACAGACCTGAGAACTTCACGGCAAGGCCTTGATGGGGAGTGCTGGTGGACGCGTGTGCGGGGCATGCTAGCCCGCAGCAAGAGTTGGGTCAATTGCTCGGATGTCGCGAACTGGGAATCAAATCGCGGCACAAAATCAGTCGGGTGTCCGACTCATTCCCCTGGAGGTTACGCCTGTTAAGATGTTGCCCTCACTGACATCCCCGAACAACGTTCAGAAGGCAAGTCCCAAGTGATTCCCTGTCTCAGCCAGGTTTGCACACTCGGTTCGTCGTTTGAAGACGACCTCGACGGCTACGCCGACGGCGCGTGTACTGCGATTGAACTTTGGCTGACGAAGCTCGAAGAATACACCACCACGCATTCGCCAGCCGAGGTGCTGCGTCGCGCGGTCGATCGAGGACTGACGCTGGCGTGCGCGTCATTTCAGGGGGGGTTGTTGCTGTCTCAAGGAGCGGCGCGCCAGGCCGCCTGGGAGCAGTTTGAACGCCGGCTCGACCTGCTGGCCGAACTCGCGGTTCCGGTCCTGGTGGTCACTCCCGATTTCCTGGGACCGTTCGACTTCGTCGATCTGGAGAGGGCTTTCGTATCGCTACATCAGGCGGGGGAGCTGGCTCAACCCCGGGGAGTGCGGCTCGCGCTGGAGTTTCAGGCCCGCGGGACGTTCTTAAATAACCTCGAATCGGCGGCAGGGTTTGTTCGGTCGGTTGGCCTGCGGAATGTCGGACTCTGCCTCGACACCTTCCACTTCGCGACCGGACCAAGCAAGACCGAGGATCTGGCGTGTCTGACCGAGAAGAATCTGTTCCACACCCAGTTCTGCGACGTCGCCGACCGGCCACGGGAACTGGCGACCGACGCCGACCGCATTCTCCCCGGCGAAGGAGACTTTCATCTCGCTCCGATCATCGAACATCTGCGAAAGATCGGCTATTCAGGCTGCGTGTCGCTGGAACTGCTCAACCCGATCTTCTGGCAGATCCCCGCACAACAACTCGGTGAGATTGGTATGACGTCGCTAAGACTCGTTCTGGGACAGGCCGATCGAGGAGTGTGGCACCACTAGGATTCGGCCCAAATTCCTTCGCCGCGCTTGGGCCCGTTTCATTCCGCGTCCATCGGGTTCAAGCGAACTACGACACCCGTCACATCGGCTTCAGCACCCGCAGAATCATGTTCTGCCGGTTCATCAACTGCTCTTCAATCGCCCGCGGGTCAGCCGCTCCCATCAGACCCAGAACCGGTCCCTGGCGCATGCCGCCAGGCAGCCCGGTGCCTGGGGGAATGGGCATTGCCGGCGAACTGCCGTTGACCGGGGGGACGGTCGGCGGATTGGTGGTGGCTGTCCCCTTAGGATCGACGGAAGTTCCGGAGATCGTGGGAATCTGTCGCGCCTGATTGGCGGCTGTTCGTGACCGATCGACCACCGAAATCCGCCAGACCGACAGGCAGGGGATACACAGGCCGGCCGCGACCGCCAGCATCTGTTGACGTCGGCGACGACGGGTCGACACCGCTTCGCGGGCTGCCGTCAGCACGCTTTGGCGCAGCTCCGGACGAACCTCGGGCAACGGACTGTTGCGCCGGACGAGCTTTTCTTCCAGTATGGGGGGCAGGTTTTCCATGGCGATCAGTGAGTCTCTTCCACAAGGGGCTGCAATGTCAACGTCAGCTTTTGCAGCGCGTAGCGATAACGGCTCGCGGCGGTGTTGGGAGATTCTCCCAGCACGGCTGCGATCTCGGCGAAGGTCAATCCCTCCCAGATCTTCAGCACAATCACTTCCGACTGAGCGGGGGGTAACAGCTCGACCGCCTTCTGCACGAATTGTCGTGAGTCGGCCAAATCGAGTTCAGGCTCTTCCCCCTGTTCATCGAACAGCGAGAGAGCCAGACTGGGACGTTTCTTCTGACAGATCTTCAAGGCTTCATTCCGCACGATCCGCAGCAGGTACGCCCACGGATGGTCGGCTTTCGCCAGGGACTTGGGGTGGAGGGCCACACGCACCATCGCCGCCTGAACGGCGTCTTCGGCATCGTGCGGATTTCGGGTGAGGGTCGAAGCGAACCGAATTGTCCGGGCCGCGGTCAGGTCGAACAGGTCTCCGAGCGCACCGAGACCGTTCTGCGCCAACTCGCGAGCGCAGTGACGCACCCTCGCGGCAAATGACTCGTCGGCCGGGTGAGACACGTTGGGACGGTTCTTGTGTGTCTGTCGAAACTGTTACAGACTGTGGATGCGGTTATCGTATCGATTTGTCTAGGAACGCGTGAGATTCCTGAAAAATGGAAGAGGGCCGGTTGACGGTCCCCCACATCAACTGGCAGAATGGCCACGTGAACACTCCCCCCGCAGATCCTCAGTCCGCCGCCCCGCAAGCCCGACCCTTTCGCCGCAAGTTTTTTGGGCAGAATGCGTTGGGGCTGATCGGGATCATCGTGCTGCTTGCCGGCCT
>JAPLOC010000509.1:8840-16715 GCA_026692825.1 Planctomycetota bacterium
GGAGGCACCGTCGAACGGCGGGTCCGCGACCCCCAGACCGGGGCCGACTACATCGTCTCCCGGAACAAGTTCTTCAACGTCGACCGACTGTTGACGCTCGCGAAGAACACCTCGTTCTTCGCTATCATGGCGATCGGTGCCACCCTGGTGATCGCATCGGGGGGAATCGATCTTTCGGTGGGTGGGATTTACGTCCTTTCGGGACTCGCCGGTGCGGCGTTCTTGCATTTCCTGGGCCCCGCGGGGAAAAACGCCGATTGGCCAGGATGGGTCATCGTCGCACTGACCTCTGGGCTGTGCATCTCAACCGGGCTGATTTGCGGGCTCATCAACGGGCTGGGGGTCATCACGCTGCGACTGCACCCGTTCATCATCACACTGGGGACGATGAGCATCTTTCGCGGAGTCGCCTTCGTCACCACCAAGTCGCAATCAATCGGCGAGTTCCACCAGGCGTTTGTCGACGGCTTCATCAGCCGACGGGTCTCGCTGGGGGCGAACGAGTTTATCTATCCCATCCCCCTGCTGATCCTGATTCTGGTCGCGTGCTGGGGGAGTTACTTTCTTTCGGGAACGGTGACCGGGCGGAAGCTGCTGGCGATCGGCGGCAATGAAACCGCGGCTCGCTACGCGGGACTGGCGGTGCCGAATCTCAAGATTCTGACCTTCGCACTGGCGGGGCTGACGGCGGGAATCGCCGCCATGATCAACATTGGCTACCACGGATCGGCCGCCTCGGGGGACGGGGCGGGATATGAACTCGAAGTGATCGCGGCTGCCGTCGTGGGAGGGGCGAGCCTTTCGGGCGGACGCGGAACCGCGCTCGGTGCGGTTCTGGGGGCGCTCATCATCCGCCTGATTGTCGACGGAATTGTGATTCTGGATCTCGACCAAAATTACAGCCAGATCATCGTGGGAACGGTGATTGTGGCGGCGGCGACGATCGACCGGGCACAAGCCGCCTGGCGACAGACGTAGTCCGACCATTGAATCACTAGAACCTGTCCAAAATCAAAACCGTTTTGTTGCTTGTTTCGCGAACGGTCGGCACGGCGAGTGCCGAAGTGCGGAGTGGGGAGTGGGGGCCAGCGGCGGGTGACGCTTGTTTTTAAGGAATGGCCAATGCGTTCCATGAGTTCATGGTGGTCATCCGTACGTCAAGGGAGGATGAAGTGACGGCCGCAACAAGCTCCCACACTCCAAACGCGCCCGCTTGCGATCACGGAATTCTCCGAATTGTTGCGGCCGACCCCGCAACGTCCCGAAGCGAATCGACGGCGTTCCTCCAGGTGTCGACCAACGGAGGACGACTCGGAATTCATGGAACGCATTGGCAATCCCTTGAAAACCTATCTCGACCTGCCACGGGCATGCACTTCGCACGTCGACCCCCACAAAGCCGACTTTGATTGTCCACCCCGTTTTTCCAAACCATGTCCTTGTCCGGTGAACGGCAACCGACGTCAGCGACTTGGAACAACTGCTGATCTTTTGAATTGTCCGTGTGTTTTCACAAACCACGAAATTGATTTTGGACGGCTGCGTAGGAATCGAATGGCAGAGATGCGAAACAACGCCGTAGACACACACCTGAGCGCAGATCTGATTCACCTGCCTCTCAAGGGAGCAGGGGTCTCGAGTGCAATTTGTATCAATTGGTGCCGCGCTCGGTATAACCCTCTGCGACTCCCCGCATCTTCTCCAGTCCGACCCGGGCGACTTCCAACGGATCCTGTGCCCAAAGATCTTCACGAAACAGTTCCAACGACAGCCATTTTTTGTAGCCGACCTGCCTGAGGAGATTGAGCTGCCGTTTCAGATCGAGATGGCCATCCCCCGGATAGACACGGTCGTGGTCCTGTTGCTGTTCGCGCGCGGGAGATATGGGGGCGTCGTTGAAATGAAAGATCGCGATCTGGCCGGCGGTCAATTTCGCGATTGATTCAGGGGAACCACCGCCGCGGTAAATGTGGAACGGATCGAGGACGATCGTCCCGGCGGGATGTCCTGCCTTCGTGACCACCTCCAGCGCGTCTTCGATCGTGTTGATGTCTTCCACGAACCCCAGAAACTCCATCGCGGGTTTCACCCCCAGCGACAACCCGAGTTCCACCAAATCGCGGTAGTTGACCGCCCCCTGGGTGCGGTCGGCCATCCCCCTCGGAGGGCCGGCGATAACGTGGATGGCCCCCACTCCTGCCGCCTGATCCATTCTCCTTTTGCATTCCTCCAACGCCACCGCATGCGCGGCACTGGTCGTTTCAAACCATCCCTTGACGTAGATCGTTGTGGGAACGGTCAGCCCCTGGTCTTCGACGGCGTGTCGGACGTCGGCGAGTCGCCCCCCCTGGGCGATGTGGGCGTCGATGTCATCATGCCAGAGTTCGATGGCCGAATAACCCGCCTTGCGGGCGATTTCAATCTTCCGCAGGATGGGCGTCGGGCGAATCGTGCTGGAATTCAGGCAGTATTGAAAGTCGGACATGGCGTTTGTTCGGGGAGGCGACGCGAACTGCGGGATCTGTGGAGCGGAGAGTTCACTGGGTGAATGCCGCGATGCTATCGCAGAGCCGCGCCCGTTAGGAAGCGGTAGTCGATCACCGCTTCCTAACGGGCGCGGCTCTGAAGAAATGTCGAACTGTCTGCCGTGCTGAGAATGACAACGGCAGAATCTGCTCTCGGCAGCGGTTTGGCACCACCTGCCGGCGCGCGATAGAATCCCCCGGCCATGCCCGAATCCACCTCCACCGAGCCGCGTGTTGCCGTTGCTGGAGCCACGCCACCCCCAACGCGCCCCACCGATCCCGCAGCCGGTCTGCTTGTCTGGATCCTGGTTTTCGCCATCACCTGCGTGGGACTGGCAGTGCGGTTGCTCGCCGCCTCTGATGAATTGTGGTTTGACGAACTCTGGACGTTTGGCCCCGACGTCGTGGGGAAGGTCCGATCTCCGCTGGATGTATTCACCAAGGTTCATCACGAGAACAACCACTATCTCAATACCCTGGTCGCGTGGCTGCTGGGGCCGGAAGATCATTCGCTCGCGTATCGGTTGCCCTCGGTTCTGTGCGGAGGAGCGAGCGTCTGGTTCGCCGCCCGGATGGGATTGCGTCGGTCCCCTTGCGCGGGCCTGTTCTCCGCCGTCGCCGTCGCCAGCTCGTACCTGCTCGTGCATTATGGATCGGAGGCGCGGGGATATTCGATGGCCGTTTGCGCCGCACTCGCTTCGTGGGACTTTCGCGAGCGTTTGCGGTTGGTTCCGTCGAAATGGAACGGAGCGGTTGTGGGAATCGCCGAGTGTTTGGGTGTGATGGCGCAACCGGTGTTTGTCTGCTATCTGGCAGCGGTCGGACTCATGGGGATCAAAGATGTGTTGTGGAGTGAGTCCCGGGATCGCCGGCCGGGGATCGGGCAGCTTGTGGCGGGACTGCCGGGCGTTATGTGGTTCGGCTGGCTGTACTTCATCGACCTGCGTCTGGCGTTCAATCCCGGGGGGCCGGTAATTCCAGTGACCGAAGTGGTTCTCCAGACGTTGTCACTGACGGTGGGTGGCCCCTACGAAGGTGCGGGGTTGTGGGTCGGGGGCGTTGTCGGAGCCGTAATCGTGGTCGGCGCGTGGCTGAGTCTGTTCCAGAGCGAACGGCGGTTGTGCCTGCTGGTCGCCCTGGCGGGGGTTTTGATTCCGTCGGCCGTGGTGTTGGTCGAAGCGCGTTACGAGATCTACCCCCGGTATTTTCTCGTGGGGGTGGCGCTGGCGCAGATTACGATCGCCTGGGCTTTGGCCCGAGCGTGGAGTCGTGGCGGTGTCACGCGGCAGGTGGCGCTGGTTGCGATGGTGGGGTTCACCCTGGCACAGGGGACACATGTGTGGCGACTGCTCGAACGGGGACGGGGAGATCCCATCGGGATCGCGCGGGAAATGGACCGCGAAAGTGCGGGGAGAATCCTGGAGTATGCTGGCGATCACCCGTATCGCATTCGCGCATTCGTGGAACGGGGGGTTGCGGGGCTTGACTCGTCTTCTCGCGAAACGCGTTTTGTCCCCGAAAAGGAAGCACGTCAGAACCCACCCGAATGGCTCGTCCTGCACGACTTCAAGATCGAGCCGGAGTTCCCGGAAGAGCTTCGCAGGGGATCAATTCGCTACCGCCGACAGAGGGTGGCCCGCTACGCGGGACTGTCCGGCTGGTCGACGGCACTGTACCATCTCGACCCCCGGTAGTTGACAAGTGTGCGGACTTCCCGTTAGAGGTAGTGCAGGAGGATGCAGGATGGCATCCCGTCCCGGAGAGATAATGCCGGAGTGATGATGTGAGTTCCGTACCCGACGCCAGCACCACTGAAGAACACGTCGAACGTGAGTTGGACGCTTTCGAAAAGTGCGAGGCGGCGCTGGGGTATCAGTTCAAGAATCTCGAGCTGTTGCAGACGTGCCTCACACACGCCTCCAGCGCGAATCATCGGCTCGCCTCCAACGAGCGACTCGAGTTCCTCGGGGACTCCGTTCTCGGGTTGATCGTTTGTGAACTGCTGTTTCAACGGTTTCCGGGCGAGACCGAAGGGGAGATGACCCGCATCAAGTCGATCGTGGTGAGTCGCTCAACCTGTGCGAAGATCAGCGAGTCGCTCGGATTGCCCAGCTTCATGCTGCTGGGAAAAGGGCTCAGTCTCAATGAAACGGTCCCCTCCTCAGTGGCGGCGGCGGTGTTCGAATCGCTGGTGGCGGGGATTTACCTCGATGGGGGACTGGACGAGGCGCGGGCGATTGTCTTGCGGCTGATTCAACCCGAGGTCGATCTGTCGGCGGGATTTGATCACGGGCGCAATTACAAGAGTCTCCTGCAGCAGCACACGCAAAAGCACCAGGGGGCTACCCCCGTCTACCGCCTGCTGGATGAAAAAGGCCCCGATCACTCGAAGTGCTTCAAAGTGTCGGCCCAGGTGGGGGAACGGCTGTTTCAGGCGGCCTGGGGGTCAAACAAAAAAGAAGCCGAGCAACACGCGGCTCAGAACGCGTTGTATGAACTCGAAGGCCGGAATCCCCCACACGAGGCGTGATTAACCGCAGGGTCAGAAAACACCAGCCAAGGCAACGGAGCCCACGACGGGGGTTATGACGCGTGGAGCCAGCCATCGGCGACGTTTTCGATCTGCCTGCACTCGGTACGGCAATTTGAGGTTCGTTCCATGATCCCCGTCGAGCAGGAGATGGAGAGCATCTTGGTAACGGTCCGGGAGTGGTCCGCCTCGTCAAGAATCGTCTTGGCACCGAAGGTCCTCGAACCGCTCGGCGGCAACCGGAGGGTTCGTGGTCCGGCAGTCAGCGAGGTCTTGGGAATGTTGAATCCAAAAGGATTGAGTCTGGAAGACGAAGCCTGCCGTCGAATTGTCGACGAAGTGCGTTTGCGGAAGTACGCCCAATGAGGGTGATGATCGACGTCAATGTCGTGCCGACGTTCTGCGGAAGCGGGAGCCGTGACCCGAATCTCCGGCATGAACGATTTTCTGTTGATCTGTAACATTGCGCTTTCCGTCCCCCCGATGGCGCGACCGGGGGTGACGAAGTTCCGGTCTTTACAATTCCCGCAGACTAATTCAACGTCTGCAGAATCTCCTCGGTGATGTCCAGGCCGCTCTGGTAGACCACGTCCTGATTGATGAGAGCCAGAATCTCCTGTGGTGGCTTGGTTTCGTCCAGCGGCTGGGCGGCGAAGCGAATCACCAGCCGAATTCCCTTCTCGTCGGCGTATTTCTGGATCCGGTCGGCGATCACGCGGTAGGTCTTGATATTCAGCATCTTCTCGGCTTCCAGCACCTTGAGGATGTGATTCTGGCGGAATTCTTCGGTTTCCTTCGCCTTTTGCTGGAACTCGGTTCCAATCCGCCGTTGTTCTTCAGAGCCGGGCTTCGCTTTGCGTCCTTCGGTTTGAAGCTGCATCAGAACCTGTTGTTTTTCCTGAAACGCTTTCTGCGCCTCGGCGACCTCGCTTTGCAGCTCTTCCCGCTTGGCGACGTATTCCTTGTCGGCGTTGAACAGTTTCACCATGTCGACGAGTGCGATGTCCGTGCGCGCTTGCCGGTCTTCCTGACCAACAACGGTCGCCCGGTTCGCCCAGGAGTAACCGAGTATCAAAGCCAGCAGGGTCAAGGTGATCGCGAAGGCGGATTGGCGGGGCATGCAAGTCATCCTTGGAAGGGAGGTTCGGGGGAGAACCGAATGATGGAGGAAAAGTCTACCGATCGTAACGGTGAATGCTTGGAAATGGCAAATCCGCTGTGCGGATCCCCAAGGAATTCAACGACCGGCCGGAGGTGGAGGGTCGCGTGGATTTTAATCCACGTTCCCCTGCCGTACGGCCCAGCCCTGCTCACCTCACGACGTGGAACACGACTACGAAGTCGCTTTGAGTACAGTCTCGCGCGAAATGCTTGAGGGGAATCGCGTGGAATGAATTACACGCTACGGACACTCGGCGCGTGGCTGCACTTTCTCCAGTTGCCCCAAAATTCGCAGCCGCCACAACCGGCAAAGACTACCTCACCGGGAAACCGCAATGAGAGAGCCACGTTTCAAGTCCTACCTTCGCACAGGTCGATCTGTTGAAGAGTATGGCAACCCAAGGCAAACCAGAGCAACTGCGACTCGGATTCCTGACAGCCATCGAGGTGCCCGACAAAGGCTTCTCGGGGGGGCTGCTGGTGACCAACCACTATGGGCGACCGCTGGAATTCCAGTGTACGACCCCGGTGAAACCCAACTCGACTCAAGAGATCCTGTACGGCAGCAGTTTGCAGCCGTTCCTCTTGGGGGAGTTGATTGGGGGGACGCTCATCGACAAATCGTCGGTCAAACCCCAGTTGATTCTGACCGACCGGATTGAAATTCTGGAACTGCGGAACCATATCGACGTCCCCGTGGTGATGGTCGACGGTCCAGAAGACCGGGCGGCGGAGACCAGCATGAAACTCGGTCGACAGACGATCCGGTTTCATTCGGCTCACACCACCGACAGTGCCGCCGTCACCACCGACGCGCAGCAGATTCCCGCCGACGCCGACCTGCGGGAACCGTTTCTGCGGGTGCGCGAAGCGCTGCAGGAAACCCTCAAGAACGGGGGGCTGCGATGAGTCAGCCGGTTGTTGAGGTGTTCGCTTCCGGGATGAACAGCGCGCTCCAGCGGGCTCCCCGGTTGCGGGCGGTGACTGTTCCCTTGTCCCCGTTATCGATCAGTGTCGAAAAGTGGCGGCCCACTTGGCCCAAACCCAAGACAATCGGCCTGAGGTTTCCTGAAGCCCCCGAACCCCCACGGCCGGCGCTTCCACCCAAGCCAGAACCCGCCAACGGCGGGGTGGAGGGTGGATCCAGTGCTGGTGCTGGTCCTGAGGAAGCGGCCAAGGCGGCTGCCGACGGTCAATCGGCCGATCCTCCGACCGTGCCATTGAGTCCCCCGGTCGCCACATTGGCAGACCTGTTGCCACCCCGCGAAGGGGGGACGTTGACGCGGATCAAGCCCCCCGCCGAGGCGATTTCGATTGAAGACCGCCTGTTCTATCTCTTGCAGCCACCGCTCGAAACGTGGCTGAAAGGACAGGAACTGGTGATGCCGTTTGAACCGTTCCCTTATCAATACGAGGGGATCGCCTGGCTCTTTTCGCAGAAGGCGGGACTGCTCGCGGACGAAATGGGGTTGGGGAAAACGATGCAGACGATTACTGCGATCCGGCTGCTGTTGCGTGCCGGCCAGGTGCGGCGGGTGCTGTTGGTCTGCCCGAAGCCGCTGATTCCCAACTGGCAACGGGAGTTCCAGGCCTGGGCCGACGAATTGCCCGTGGTCACGGTTGAGGGGGGAGGAGCCCGTCGGCAGATGTTGTGGATGA
>JAPLOC010000509.1:16737-18281 GCA_026692825.1 Planctomycetota bacterium
AAGAACCGCGATTCACGCACCTCGTCGACCGCCCGGGCGATTCCCCGCAAACGGAGCTGGGCGCTCACGGGGACACCCATCGAGAACCGCCCTGAAGAACTGGCCGCCCTGTACGAGTTCATGGAGGTGGTCCCCCCCCGGGCCACCCCCGACCTACGGCAACTGCAGACGCTCTCGAAGCAGTTCATTCTGCGGCGGACCAAAGATCTGGTGATGAAAGACATGCCCCCGCGGCTCGATCGCGATGAGCATCTCGAACTGGCACCGGCCCAACGTCTGGCGTACGACGCCGCGGAAAAAGAAGGGGTCATCCAGCTTGATGGCATGGGGGAATCGATCACCATTCAGCATGTGTTCGAACTCGTGCTGCGGCTCAAACAGATCACGAATTACGACCCGCTGACGGGGGAAAGCGCCAAGCTCGAACGGCTCGAAGCCGACATGGAGGAAATCGCCGCCTCGGGGGGCAAGGCGATTCTGTTCAGTCAATGGGTCAGCTCCATTGAATGGCTGGAAGAGAAGCTGGCGCGGTTCAAGCCGCTGATGTATCACGGCAAGATCCCGACCCCGACACGGGAACCGATTCTAAAGCGGTTCAAAGAGGATCCCAACGCGAATCTGCTGATGATGAGTTACGCCACTGGCGCGGTGGGGCTCAATCTGCAATTCGCGGGCTACGTGTTCCTGTTCGATCGCTGGTGGAACCCGGCGATCGAAGACCAGGCGATCAACCGGGCGCACCGGATCGGCCAGAAGAGCCAGGTGATCGTCACACGGTTTATTTCCAAAGACACAATCGAAGAACGGATCAACCGCGTACTCGACGAAAAGCGGGCGCTGTTCGCCAAGGTGCTGGGAGACAGCGAGGCGACCAACCTCAGCCTCAGCATGAACGCGTCGGAGATCTTCGGGCTGTTCGACCTCAAAGCCCGGCATGGAAAGGGAACCCGCAAGATCTCGCCGAAGGGGCCGGAATCGTCGGCGGCGTGACGTGGGTGGTACAGTCACCAGAACGCACCATGCAGACTAAGGAATCGAACGGCAGAGACGCGAAACAACGCCGTTGACGCACACCTGATCGCAGATCTGATTCACCTGCACCGCAAGGGGACAGGGGTTTTGAGTACAAAATGAATCAATTGGTGCCGCGCTCGGTATCAACAACGGGGCGGACAGAATCCGTGGTCGACGCTGTGTCCGATCTGTCAGGACGCGGCTCAGATCGAGCGTCGCATATCGCATCGCTCCATGGCGGAACCAAAGGTGCATGGGCGATCTCCCGTGGCTTGGCGTGGTGATCCAGCGAACTCTCCAGTCTTGGCTGGTGTCTCGACATTCACTCGAATCACAACATCCACTAGAATCCCGCCATGATTACCATCGTCGACTACGGAATGGGGAACCTGCGCAGCGTCCAGAAGGCGTTTGAGTCGCTGGGGGTCGCTGCGGAGATCGTCTCGCGACCGGAACAGGTCGCCCAGGCGACCAAGCTCATTTTGCCCGGAGTCGGGGCGTTTCGCGACGCGATCGCCGACTTGCGAAAG